>CAYWTU010000200.1:0-6438 GCA_964461275.1 uncultured Pirellulales bacterium
CATAAGACGCCGGGCAGCTTGCCGGACTTGTGCTTGGGGCGGTACAGGTTTCCGGTGACGAAGTGTCCTGGGTAACTCTCCAAATACACTTTCTCAACTGTGTAATCTCCGCGATCGATGACGCCATGCACGACCGCCCGGGGCGGACCGTTGGCTTCGGGCATCGGCCACAGGCCGGTAGCCACCAGCAGTTGCCGCCGCACTTGCTCGGCCCGTTTCTGCCAGGCCTGAAGCGATTCCGGCACGCTCAGCGGAAAGTACCCATTGAGTGTCTTGGGCTTGCCTAGCCGAGCGTCTTGCGGCGTTTGGCCTTCGGGCAGTACCCGCGGCGCCGCGGCTGGCGCGTCGATTGAGTTGCAAAGCACCAATAGCAGCGAAGTGACAAGCGACCAATCGACACAGCGGCTCATGGCGACTACCTCATCTCAGGGGGGACTTTGTGTCCACCAAATAAAAACCTCTCCGGTGGGCCGGCATCAACGGGAGCTAGGGGACCGTTGTCCGTAGTTTTGGCGGTCTCCTAGGGCTCGCGTACCAGTGTAGGGTCCGCGAACCGGTCGTGCTACTTTCCGTCGGCCGACCATCGAAAGTTTCCCCCGGGGCCGTTTTCCCTCGCACCGGCCGCGCAGGTATCATGTTCGACGATCACAGTCCTTGCGCAATTGCCCGTTCCCTGCGAGACGCATTCATGGCCACGTTCGATCGCCGCGAATTCCTGGAAAAGTCAGCCGCCCTCACCGCCGCGGCGCTCACGGCCGGCTACGGCGCGACGGCCCGCGGCTACCCGGCCAACGAGACCATCCGCGTCGGTTGCATTGGCACGGGAGGCCGATGTCAACAATTGATGAACAACCTGAAGGCCTTGCCGGGCGCCCAGATCCTCGCTGTCTGCGATGTATGGGACAAGCACTTGGAGGACGCCCAGAAGATAGCCCAAGATGCGCCTGTGGCGACCAAGGAGTTTCGCGAGGTTCTCGATCGGCCGGACATCGACGCCGTGGTCATCGGTACGCCCGACCATTGGCACGCGCCGCTGACCGTGGCGGCGGTGCAGGCGGGCAAGCACGTGTATGTCGAGAAGCCGCTCACGCACGACTTGACCGAGGGGCCTGTAGTGCTGGAAGCGGTGAAGAAGTCGGGCAAGGTTGTGCAGGTGGGGATGCAGCAACGGAGCATGCCGCAGTATCAAGAGGGGTATGACATCGATCGCCGCGGCGAGATCGGCGCCGTCCACAAGGTGCATCTGACCTGGAACCGCAAACCCGATCGACTGCGGCGGTTCAAGCTCGACATCGACCCGGCCACGGTCGATTGGAAGCGGTTCGTGGGCGCTGCCAAGGAGCAACCGTTCGACGATTACCGCTTTCGCAATTGGCGCTGGTTCTGGGATTTCGGCGGCGGCGTGCTGACCGACTTAATGGTGCATCAGATTGACATCGCCCATTGGTTTCTAGATTTGGACCATCCGGCCGAAGCCGCGACGATCGGCGACTTCGTGCAGGCGGGCGGAGTCTGGGAGACTCCGGACACCATCCAGACGTTGCTGCGGTTTCCAGACAAGTCGGTGCAGGTTTATTTCGAGGGGACGTTTTTCAACGCCCGCAATGCGGCCATGTGCGAATTCATGGGAACCAAGGGGACGCTGTATGTGGACCGCGGCCGGCTGGAATTGCACCCCGAGCGCGACGGCGGTCTGGAATATCGCGAGAACATCCTGGGCCAAGGACCGCGCGGGGCCGACTTCTACGTCACTCCGCCCGGCGAGCGTTTGCACCTGGCCAACTGGTTGGAGTGCATCCGCAGCGGCGCCGCGCCCAACGCGCCGGTCGAGGCGGGCGTTCGCGCCGTCTGGGGCGCACACCTGGGCAACCGCGCATACCGGGAAGGAATTTTGGCCCGCTGGTCGGGGTGAGGGGCTGGGATGGGGTGAGAGACCGACACATTCGTAGCGACGACGTCCCGTTGCCGAGAATCGCGAACACGGGTGCAACCAACAATTGCCGTCAACCGCCGCTTCTTGGTGGCCGGAGGCCGCCACTACGAGAGCAACCGCCACCCTCACCCGCCAACCATTCGCCACCTTGGCGTCCATCGGCTAGCATTTTGGTCGTGCCCTCTCCAAGGAAAGGTGGCGATTGTGAATACGATCCGACTCTTCGCGGCGACCACGTCGCTGGTGTGCCTGGCCGGCCAGGCGTTGGCCGACGAGTGGACGCGGTTTCGCGGACCGAACGGTTCGGGGTTGAGCGCGGCCA
The DNA here is from genome assembly GCA_964461275.1 of uncultured Pirellulales bacterium. Classification (GTDB taxonomy): domain Bacteria; phylum Planctomycetota; class Planctomycetia; order Pirellulales; family CAYNRE01; genus CAYWTU01. The sequence continues at coordinate 2,256 of CAYWTU010000200.1, forward strand.
CGACCGTTCCCGCCGTCTGGTCCGAAGCCGACTACAATTGGAAAGCGAAGCTCCCTGGCGAGGGTCATTCGTCGCCTGTCATATCGCGGGGCGTCGTGCTGCTCACCAGCGCCGCCCCGGACGGCGCGCAGCGATTCATTGTGGCCGTCAACGCGCGCGACGGCAGCCAGCGCTGGCTGCGTCAGTTCGATTCCACCGCTCACAAGAAGCACGTGCTGAACAGCTTCGCCTCGCCTACGCCGGCCGCGGACGACCAACGCGTTTATTGCACCTGGTCAACGCCCGAGGCGTACACCGTGGTGGCGTTGACGCTCGACGGTCAAGAGGCCTGGCGGCGCAACCTGGGACCCTATGATAGTCAGCACAGCGCCGGCCCGTCGCCGGTGGTGTATGGCGAACTGTTGCTGATTGGCAACGATCAGGACGCGGAAAGCTCGCTATTCGCGCTCGACCGCACGACGGGCGAAACGCGCTGGCAGGTTCCTCGTGAGCACGAATTTGTCAGCTATGCCACGCCTTGCGTCTACCGCGGCCCAAGCGACAAGGACGAATTGATCTTTCTCAGCGGCGCCCACGGCGTGACCAGCGTCGATCCGGCCACCGGCCAGGTGAACTGGGAGCTCGACGTATTCGACAAGCGGACGGTCAGTTCGCCGATCGTGGCTGAAGACCTGATTGTGGGAACCTGCGGTTCCGGCGGGGGCGGCAATTATGTGGCGGCCGTGCGGCCCGGCCGCACCGGGCGAGCGCCCGAGTTGGCGTACAAGATCGACAAGTCCGCGCCGTATTGTCCAACGGGAGTCGTCCGCGGTGAGCGGATGTTCCTGTGGAGCGAACAGGGGGTGGCCACGTGCGTCAAGGTGCAAGATGGCGCCGTGGTGTGGCAGAAGCGCGTGGGCGGAAAATTCTTTGGTTCCCCCATTTGCGTAGCCGATCGACTGTATTGCATCTCGGCCGACGGCGAGGTGGTGGTACTGGCGGCGGCCGATGAATACGCACTGTTGGGACGCATACCGCTGGGTGAAATGAGCCATAGCACACCGGCAGTGGCTGACGGCGTGTTGTATTTGCGAACGGTGTCCCAATTGTTTTCCGTGGGCGGCGCCAAGTGACGGTCGGCAGTGTGGCGGTGAGTTCAACGCGGTGGGAATTCTGGCTAGACGTCGGCGGAACCTTCACCGATTGCCTGGCGCGACGGCCCGACGGCGTCGTCCTGCGCCACAAGGTTCTCAGTTCCGGCGTCACCAAAGGCGCCGCCGGCGTGGGCTCATCGGCGCAGGCGATTGTCGATCTTGCCCGTGCCCGCGATCCAGCCGGTTTCTGGCTGGGCTCCGAACTGCGGTTGCTGGACGACGCCGGGCAGGTTGTTTCCACGGCGATGGTCTGCGGTTTTACGCAGTCATCGGGCCAATTGCAGCTCCAGCGGCCGCTTGACGCGGCGCCGCTGCCCCTCCAGCGTTACGAACTCGTTTCAGGCGACGAGGCGCCGATCTTGGCGATTCGCTACCTGCTCGCATTGCCGCCCAACCAGCCGATCCCACCGGTCGTGGTGCGGTTGGGGACAACGCGAGGGACCAACTCGCTGTTGACTCGCGCGGGGGCCAAGACCGCCTTGGTGACCACCCGGGGATTCGCCGACGTTTTGCACATCGGCTACCAGAACCGCCCGCGACTATTCGACCTGGACATCCACAAGCCGCCGCCGCTGTTCTCGGCGGTGGTCGAAATTGATGAGCGCATGGCGGCCGACGGTACGCCGCTCAAGTCGCCCGACGCAATGCAGGTGCGGCGTCAGTTGCAAGCGTTGCTCGACGACGGCGTACAGTCGCTGGCAGTCTGCCTGCTCAACGCCTACCGCAATCCGGCGCATGAACAGATTGTCGCGGCAGCGGCGAGCCAAGCGGGGTTCGAGGAAATCAGCGTCAGTCACAAAGTGGCGCCGGTGATCAAGCTCGTGGCCCGCGGCGACACGACGGTGATGGACGCGTATCTCAACCCGGTGTTGCGTGGCTACATGGCCAACTTGCGCAAACGTCTGGCCGACAGTGAGCTGCGCATCATGACCTCGGCGGGCGCGTTGGTTTCGGCCGAGCAATTCGTAGGCAAGGACAGCATCTTGTCGGGACCGGCCGGCGGCGTGGTGGGGTTTTCTCAGGCGGCCCAGGAGGCCGGATTCTCCCGCGCGATCGGTTTCGACATGGGGGGAACCAGCACCGACGTCTCGCGGTTCGAGGGGCGCTTTGAACTGGAGTATGAGGCCGAAAAGGCCGGCGTCCGCGTGGTCGCGCCGATGATGGCGATTGAAACCGTGGCTGCGGGCGGAGGCTCGATCTGCGCCTTCGACGGCGTCAAGCTGGTCGTGGGGCCGGCCAGCGCCGGCGCCAACCCGGGACCGGCCTGCTACGGGCGCGGCGGTCCGCTCACCGTGACCGACGTCAACCTGTACCTGGGCAAGATTCTGCCGGCCCGGTTTCCATTTCCGCTGGATCGCCCGGCGGTGCGGCGGCGTCTGGCGACGCTGATCGATGAGATTGCCGAGGCCAGCGGTCGCCGCTATACGCCTGTTGAATTGTGCGACGGTTTTACCCGCGTGGCCAATGTCAACATGGTCCGTGCGATCCGCAGCGTTTCGATTGCCAAGGGCCGCGATCCGGCCGAGTACGTGCTGGTTGCGTTCGGCGGCGCGGCGCCGCAACATGCCTGCGCGGTGGCCCGCGAGCTGGGCATCCGCAGAGTGTTGTTGCACCGTGACGCGGGCGTGCTGAGCGCTTATGGCATCGGCCGGGCGTGCGTGGCCCGCCACCACGTCGTCGGCGTGTATGAACCCTGCTCGGTCCAAGCGCTGGCCCGCGTGGAGCATCAGTTTCAGAATCTGGAATCGGTCGGCCGGCAAGAAGTGCTGGCCGAGGGCATCCCGGTCGAGCGCGTTTCGACCCAGAGATCGCTGGACCTGCGCTATCAGGGCACGGACGCCTGGCTGACGATTCCCAGGCCCGATGACGGCGACTATGGCGCCGCCTTCGAGAGCGAGCATCGTCGCCGCTATGGCTATGTTCACGCTGGTCGGCCGTTGGAAATTGTCGCCGCGCGAGTGGAAGTGCTTGGCGAGTCGGCCACGGCGCCGGCGGCGACGGTGGAAGTTCGACCTCGCCAGGCGGCGCCGACGGGACAAACAACGGTGCACTTCACCGCCACGCAGCACGTCGTTTCATTGTATGAGCGTAGCAAGCTGCGGCCCGGTGACGAGTTTGCCGGTCCGGCGATCGTTGCCGAGGACCTTTCCACCGTGGTGGTCGATCCCGCTTGGCAAGCCCAAGTGCTGGCCGGGGGCGAATTATTGTTGACCGACACGGCTTCCTACGCCCGCGAAAATGTTTCCACCGCCGTCGATCCGGTGACGCTTGAAGTGTTCAACCATCAGTTTGCGGGCGTGGCCGAGCAAATGGGGATCACGCTCCGCAACACTTCGAGCAGCGTGAACGTCAAGGAGCGGCTGGACTATAGCTGCGCGGTGTTCACGGCCTTGGGTGAGTTGGTAGTCAACGCCCCGCACATACCGGTGCACTTGGGCGCGATGGGGCAGACCGTGCGCCAGGTCCTGGCCGACAATCCGGACCTGGCGCCGGGCGACGTGATTGTGACCAACGACCCGTATCGCGGCGGATCGCATTTGCCAGACGTGACAGTCGTCACGCCGGTGCACGACGCTCACTCCGGCCAGCTCATTTTTTTCACCGCCAGTCGGGCGCATCACGCCGAAATTGGCGGCATTCGGCCAGGCTCGATGCCCCCCTTCTCTCGCCGGCTGGTGGAAGAAGGCGTGTTGATTCGCAACTTCAAACTGATCGACCGTGGCGTCTCGCGAATCGACGAACTGGCCTCGCTACTAGGCGCTGGGCCGTATCCTTCGCGAGACGTGGCCAGCAATTTGGCTGATGTGGCCGCGCAGGTGGCGGCTAATCGGCAGGGCGCCCGCGACCTTGGCCAACTCGTGGAACGCTATGGTCTGGAGGTGGTGTTGGCCTACATGGAACACATTCAGCGAGCCGCCGAGCACAAGGTTCGCAGAAGTCTGTCCCGGTTGCCGCGAGGTCGGCACGCGTTTATCGACCGCTTGGACGATGGCTCGCCGATTATGGTTTCCATCGTTCTCTTGCCGGACAAGGCGACCATCGACTTCACC
>CAYWTU010000200.1:6448-7071 GCA_964461275.1 uncultured Pirellulales bacterium
AATCTGAACGCGAATCGGGCCATCGTCACCGCCGCGGTGATGTACGTGTTGCGGTCGCTCATCGACGAAGATATTCCGCTCAATGAGGGCGTCTTGGCGCCGGTCGAAATCGTCTTACCGCAATGTCTGTTGAATCCGCCTGACTTGCACGACCCGGCCCAGTGCGCCGCGGTGGTCGGCGGCAACGTCGAAACCTCGCAGCGCTTGGTCGACGTGCTTCTGGGTGCGCTGGGCCTGGCCGCCGCCAGCCAGGGAACTATGAACAATCTGACGTTCGGCGACGAGACCTTTGGATATTACGAAACGATCTGCGGGGGCGCGGGGGCCACAGACCGTGCGCCAGGCGCCGACGCGGTCCATACCCACATGACCAACACCCGGCTGACCGATCCTGAGGTGCTCGAGCAGCGCTACCCGGTTCGCTTGTGGGAGTTTTCCATTCGCCGCGGTTCGGGGGGTACGGGAACAAATCGTGGCGGCGACGGCATCGTGCGGCGGATCGAGTTCCTGAGGCCGCTGAAAGTGTCCATTCTGTCCGAACGCCGTGGGCCCTATCCGCCGTACGGCGTCGCCGCTGGTGCACCGGGGGCCTGTGGCGTGAATCGACTGGTGCGCGCCGACGG
>CAYWTU010000201.1:0-7049 GCA_964461275.1 uncultured Pirellulales bacterium
ACCGCAGCCCCTACCTAGTCATGGAGCTGTTCCCGTTCCCGAACCTGAAGCAATACATCACCCGCGACGTGGGTCGGCTGCAATACTTCGTCCCGAAAATTGTCGACCAAGCGGCGCAAGGCCTGGCCTACTTGAATCAGCAGGGCTGGATTCACCGCGATATCAAGCCCGACAATTACCTCCTCAACTACGAAGGCGACGTCAAGCTAATCGACTTTGCGCTGGCGTGGAAGATCCGCACAGGCGTGGCCAAAATGTTCGGCGGCAAGCCCAAAATCCAAGGCACCCGCAGCTACATGTCGCCCGAGCAAATCCGCGGCCAGGCCCTCGACCAGCGGACCGACGTGTACAGCTTTGCCTGTTTCGTGTTCGAGCTGATCCACGGCAAACCGCCCTTCACCGCCCCCAGCGCCAACGAGCTGTTGAACAAACACCTCCGCGCGTCGCCCCCGCGGCTCGACGCGATGCAGAAGAACGTCACAGCCGAGTTTGCCGATCTGCTCAAGTCGATGATGGCCAAGGAGCCCCGCAATCGGCCGGCCAGCATGGACGACTTCCTGCGCGACTTTAAGCGGCTGCGTGTATTCAAGATTACGCCGAAGATGCCTGCCCAGTGACAAGTAAACCGCGCGACTTGCTTTGCCGGCGCGTTGGCCGGCCGCCTCGTCCTCGGGCCGCGGTCGTTTCTTCGCGTTACCCCTCCAACTGATCGATCGCCCGCGACAGGACGTCGGTCAGTGTGGGCAGGCGGCGCAGGTCCTCAGCGATTCTAGGGTGCGCAAAGATCCGCACGCGCTTGACGTAGTCGTCGAACTGCTGCTTGGCCAACGCACAGACCACCGGCGACACCTCTTCCAACGGCCGATAGCGATGTTGCTTGGAGAAATAAACCTCCACGTTCAGCTCAACCTCTCGACGGACCGGCGGGGCGTCGAACAGAACTTCGTGCGGGGCGACGATTTTTCCCAGCGCGGTGCTGGCGTGCTGGGCGAACGTCGCGGAACAATCGGCCAGCCAAGGATAGGGCCGGCGCGCCAGCCGGTCGTACAATCGCCGTTCTTCAAAGTAGCTGTACTGCGCCACGCGTTTGTAGAGCCGGCGCGCGGGGCCGAACAGTCCTTCGAGCAGTTCGCCTGCCGCTTGACCATGTCCGGCGCGGCGTAGTTGCTCGATCAGCGGACCTTCCGCCATGCGGAACAACCCGTCCAAGTCGAGTTGATGGTGGAGCAGGAAAAACGCCCGCTGCAACATGGCGGTGGCGGTCCGCACCGTGTGGTGCCAATACACCTCGCTGAACATCACGTAACGGGCGAAGACCATCAACTCCGCGGCGGTCTTTCCCTTCTCCGAAATGGCTAAACCATCGCCCGCCTCGTTCAAGCACAGGCTGCCGATCAGCCGGCCGGCGTCGAAGTGACGCCCGTAGGGGACACCGGCGTGCAGGCTGTCGCGCTGCAGGTAGTCCATCTTATCGATGTCGATCGGTCCCGAGAGCATGCTGGCCAGAATCTTTGAGCGCGGATCGCGCGGCTGCTCGGACAACAGCGAGACCACGTCGCGCGGATTGATGCCCCAGTCGTCGCGGAGCGTATCGGCAATTTCGCCTTCCAAAAGAAAACTGTTGGCAAACAGTTCGTGGTGCGGCACCTGTGGCAGGCGGATGTCTTCAATCGGATGGCAGAACGGCCAATGCCCCAGGTCGTGCAGCAACGCAGAAACGAGAAAAACCTCGGCGTCTTCCGGCCGCACGATCGCCGCGAAGCGAATGTCGTGCGAAAGGTGCTTCAGGTACAACAGCGCCAGGCGAAAGACCCCCAGCGAATGCTCGAACCGCGTGTGCAGCGCCGCCGGGTAGACCAGCGACACCAACCCCAATTGGCTGATGTGCGCCAGGCGGCGAAACTCGGCCGTATCAATCAGGGCTCGCACGCGCGGCGTCAGCGGGACGTCGGTTTCGGGCGGAATGCGGACGAAGCTCTTGTGTTCGTCCAGAGCCGCCACCTCGGGAATGTCGCGCAGCGTAGGCATGGTGGGCGGCGGATCGGTTAGCGCTTGAGGAGTTCGGTTTCCAGTTTAAGAGTCCAACAAAAAACCGCCTCGGTGCGCTGGAATCAACGGGAGTTAGAGGGCGGTTGTCAGGTTGTTTGGCAGCCCCTAAGTTTGCCGCCGAACAACTCGAGCACGGCTTCGGCCACTGGTCCGGGCGAACGGTCGCCCCCCAGCGCGGCAAGCTGCTTCCACAGACGTCCGCCCGCGTCCAGCGTCGGCCAAAGGTGCGCCGGACACTCCCAAGCCGAGGCCGGATCGAGGCCCAACTGTTCGATCCGCGCCTCGAGCGCCGCCGGCAATTGCGCCAGCCCGGCTACCGTCTCGAACGACGTCTGGCCAACGACCAGCGGATTGTCGCGCCCGGCAATCAGCGACCGTACATCATCCTTGTAGGCCACCATCGGCTTGCCAAGCAGCCAGGCCATTGCCGACTCGGCCACGGCGCCTTCGTCCGGCACGCGGCCATTGAGGTTCACCACCAGCGACCCGCAGCCCAGCACGACTTGATACGTGTCGAGGGCGAATACCGCTTCGTGCAATAGCTGACCGACCGCCGTTGGGTCGTAGCCCTGATCGATCAGGTACGGCTGTACGAGCGCAAACTCCATTCCGTCGGCGTGCGGCACGAACGGGTCGAACCCGGATCGCCGAAACTCGTCGGCAATCTCGAGCATCTCGCGCCGTTCGATGGCGCTAAACAGCGGTCCGGCGCAGTAGACGCGGCGGGGAAATCGATGTGGGTGCAAAACGGGCATTTCGAGCCGCCGGTGACCAAGCCAATTCGCGGTTGCCGCACGGCCAGGCCATGCCCCGGCGGCGGATATTGCGTACACTATCGGTGAGCCACGGGTTCTGCAACTCGCCGACACGATTCCCCAGCCCATGCACCTCTTTCCCAGGCCGCATCATCGACCGCTCAGTTGTGTTGGGCGGTTATGGGGCGCCGCTATGGCGCTGATCGCGGCGCCGGCGGGCTGGACCGCCGAACCCGTCCCGGCCGCCGCGCCGCCGGTGCGCACGATCGCGGCGCGCGTGACGCTGGACGACGCCGTTTGCGATCGTCCGATCCAAGGGCGATTGTTCTTGTTCACATCGTCCAAGTCGATCGGCGAGCCGCGGATGGGGCCCAGCTGGTTCACCCCCGAGCCGTTCTTTGCCATCGACGTGAGCGAGTTCGCTCCCGGCCAGAGCCGCACGCTCGACGACAGCGCGGACGGCTTTCCCGGCCCCCTGTCGCAGTTGCCTTCCGGCAAACACCGCGTGCAGGCCCTGTTGGACCACGATTTCTATAGTCCGTTTCCGGGGCGCGGCGTAGGGAACTTCTACAGCGACGTGATGGAAGTGGACGTGCGCGACGACGTTTCGCTGGAGTTGTCGCTGATCTTGAATCGCGCGGTCGAGCCGCCACCGGCCGCCAAGAAAAACGTCGGCGATGAAATTGCACTGCGAAGCGAGTTGCTCTCCGAATTTCACCGCCGCGACGTCACCGAGCCGGCGACCGTCGTGCTGCCGGCCAGCTACGAACAAGAACCAGGGCGTCACTATCCCGTGGTGTATGAGATTCCGGGCTTCGGCGGCACGCACTACAACAGTCGCAAACCCGAGCCCCCGGCCGACGGTGAAACTGAGTTCATCCGCGTCAAGCTCAGCGGGGCCTGCAAATGGGGGCACCACGTCTACGCCGACAGCGCCACGAACGGTCCTCGGGGCGAGGCGCTGGTGAAAGAACTGATTCCATACGTCGACCAATCGTACCGCACCGTCGCCGAGCCGCGCGGCCGGTTTGTCACCGGACACAGCTCGGGGGGCTGGTCGTCGCTGTGGCTGCAGGTCAATTATCCCGAAACGTTCGGCGGCGTGTGGAGCACAGCGCCCGATCCAGTCGATTTTCGCGATTACCAACAGGTGGACCTGTACGCCCATCCGCCGCTCAGCCTATACGTCGATGAGCAAGGCGGGCGGCGCCCCATCGCCCGCCGCGGGAACCAACCGGTGCTGTGGTACGACTCGTTCGGCAAGATGGACGACGTCTTGGGGCGCGGCGGTCAACTGCGGTCGTTCGAGGCGGTGTTCAGTCCGCTGGACGAGCTGGGGCTGCCCTGCAAGCTTTGGAACCGCACGACGGGCCGCATCGACCCCGAGGTGGCTCGAACCTGGCAGCAATACGACTTGCGGCTGATCGTTGAGCGAGACTGGCCTCGCCTCGCGCCGCTGTTGGCCGGCAAGCTCCACATCTTCACCGGTGAATTGGATACGTTTTACCTGGAAGGAGCGGTGCGGCGTCTGGCCGAGACGCTCGAATCGCTGGGGAGCGACGCGCAGATTGAAATCGTGCCGGGCAAGGATCACGCGAACCTGTTGACGCCACAATTGATGGGCCGCATTCGCCGCGAGATGAGCGCGGCGTTCATCAGCCGGCAGCCAGCGTTGGCCAGCGAACGTTAAGAGGCCTCTAGTGTGACTCCGGTAAGTCGAATGTGTCGAGCGAGGCCCCTTGGCCTACGGCGAACCCGCCGCCGTGGGGCTGTGTCTCCCGCGTCGAGCACGCCGCTTTGGACAGTCTGCGGCACGACCGGATATGATCGGGACCGGCTTCCCGCGACATTTCCGCCCAGTTTTTCCCGTCTCTATCCATCATGACCAAATCGCATCCGGCCGTGACGGCCATCGAGCATCCACAGGAACCGTTGGCCAACGATCTGCGTCGGCGGTTGATGCTGGTCGAGCCGCACGCGCTGCGAACCTTCACGCCCAGCCTGACGGTGATCGACCGCAGCGCCGGCTGTTACCATTGGACGCCCGACGGTCGAATGCTGGCCGACTTCACGTCGGGCGTGCTGGTGATGAACTTGGGCTACAATCCGACGCGGTGGTGGCGCCGGGTGTGGGAGTACTTGGGGCTGGAGACGCATCCCACACAGGGCGATTTTTTTCAGGCGACGCCGCTCAACGCCTACAACGCAATCACACCGGTCGAAACACAGGCCACCGAGCGGTTGATTGCCAGCTTGCGCGCCGCGCCGGGCGGTCAACGAATGGAACAAGCGCTCTGGGCCGCCAGCGGCAGCGAGGCAATTCAAAAGGCGCTCTGGGCGGCCCTCGATCGCCACCACGGCGACGATCCGGTGATCCTGGCCACGCGGTTTGGCTTCCACGGCAAGAAGGGGTTGGCCGGCGCTGTGACCGGCAGCGAACGCGACTCAGACCGTGACGAGCGCGTACGGTTCATCGCCTTCCCACAAGCCGAGTGCGAGAGCATTGAGCGCCGTCGGCAGCCGCTCGACCTGGCGCCCTATCGCGCGGAGCTGGAAGCGGTGGAACGGGAGTGCGGCAAGCGCTTGTGCTGTCTGATCACCGAACCTTACCTGGGGGGCGGCGGTTCGTATCACCCCCAGCCCGAGTATCTGCAACTGTTGCAACAATTCTGCCGTGAACGAGACTTGATCTTCATCTTGGACGAGGTCCAAGCGAACTTCGGCCGCACCGGTTCGATGTACGCATTCACCCATTACGGCCTCGAGCCGGATGTGGTGGTGCTGGGCAAAGGGCTGGGCAACGGCGTGCCCGTGAGCGCGGCGGTGGGGCCGGCGTCACTGTTCGACCACATGCACTATGGCGAGGCGTCGGACACCTGGAGCGCCAATCCGCTGGCCAGCGCGGCCGTGCTGGCGACTCTCGACGAATTCGAATCGACCGATGTACTGGCCCACGCTGCGCGATTGGCGGAAACGCTCGAGCGCGGGCTCAGTCGCCTAACTCAGCTTCCGGCCATCGCCAATGTCCGCGGCGAGGGGACGGTGTGGGGAGTCGAGTGTGCCGCGGTGGGGCGCCACTCGGCCGACGAGGTCGCCCGAGCGGTGGTGCTGGCCTGCTATCGGGGTGACAACAACGGCCTGGCGATTCATCTGTTGGGACCGCTCGCGGGCAAAGTGCTGCGGGTCAGTCCACCGCTGGTTATGGCGCTCGACGAGGCGCGGATGTACCTGGACGCGATGCACCAGATTATTGAGGCGTTGCCGGCCGGCTCGTTGGCGTGAACGACTGGGGCCGCCTCCTGATCTCCCTCCCTCACGGCCCATCCGTTTCTCCACCTTGAACAACTGAACGGCCGTGGCCCCCCTGGCCCCGGTGGACAGTGTGGATACAATAGGCGACCGACCATTTGACATCTTGGCATCGTCACCCTTTGGTCCCGGACCGGCGCAATCTTGACGCTGCGAATCGGGCCCTTGCAGGAAGCGCCGCGCGTGGAATCCGTCGCCTCGAACGCCCCGCTGCACAGAACGCCGCTGTGCGATTGGCACGCGGCCCATGGCGGCCGGCTGGTGGACTTCGCGGGTTGGCTGATGCCGGTGCAGTACAGCACCATCGTCGAAGAACACACCGCCACGCGAACACGCGTCTCGCTGTTCGACATTTCCCACATGGGACGGCTGCGGTTCGATGGCCCGCGCGCTGCCGCCGCGCTCGACCAATTGGTGACTCGTGACGTGACCCGGATGAAGCCGGGTCAGATTCGCTACGCCCTGATGTGCAACGACACCGGCGGCATCCTGGACGATGTCTTGGTGTATCACTTGCAAGACGCCGGCGGCGGATCGTATTTCCTGTTGGTGGTCAACGCCGGCAATCGCGAAAAAATCGTGCGGTGGATCGAAAACCGCGGCCCCAGCGACGCACCATGGTCCGACCTCACGGCGCAATGGTCCATGATTGCCGTGCAAGGCCCCCGGGCCGCCGACCTCTTGCAGCCGTTGGTCGAAGCGCCCCTGTCGGCGCTGCGCTACTACCGCGGCATGGAGACACGCGTGGCTGGGCACGGCGGCGTTGTCACCCGCACCGGCTATACCGGCGAAGACGGCTTTGAGTTGATCGTCGGCGCGGCCATGGCGCCGGGCCTGTGGGAAGATCTAATGCAGCGCGGCCAAGGACTGGACATTGCGCCGGCCGGGTTGGGTTGCCGCGACACGCTGCGTCTTGCAGCGGCCATGCCGCTATAC
>CAYWTU010000202.1:0-6984 GCA_964461275.1 uncultured Pirellulales bacterium
GTGCGGTTGGTTTTCGCCCCGGAAAAAGCCATCGCCTTCTTCGGCGGCGACCCCGATAATTTCGAGTATCCGCGGTATGACCTGGACGTCTGCTTCTTTCGCGCCTACGAAAATGACAAGCCGGCCCAGGTGAAACATTTTCTCAAATGGAGCGAAGACGGCGCCGCCGACGGCGAACTGGTGCTTGTCTCCGGCCACCCCGGCCGCACGAACCGGCTCAATACGGTCCAACATTTGGAGTTCCTCCGCGACAGCAGCTACCCGTTCGTCTTGAATCATCTACGGCGGCTGGAGGTGCTGCTGGGGAGTGGGGCCGAGCGCAGCGCCGAGAACGCTCGCCGCGCCACAGACGAGCTGTTTGGCGTTAAGAACAGCCGCAAGGCTCGGCTGGGAATGCTGGGCGGGCTGCAGGACCCCGCCGTGATGCAACAGAAGCGCGACTCCGAAACGGCGCTGCGCGAGAAGGTGGCGGCCGATCCTAAGCTCAAGGCCAAGTTCGGCGACGCCTGGGACCTGGTGGCAACCTCGCTGCAAACCGCCCGCGAGATGTATCTGCACTACCTGCTGATCGAGCAGGGTCTGGCCTTCAACAGCGAGCTGTTTCAGATCGCTCGGACGCTGGTCCGCTTGGAAGCCGAAGACGCTGCGCCCAACGAACAGCGGTTGCGCGAATATCGCGCGTCGAATCGGGCGTCTTTGGAGCTGCAACTATTTTCCGAAGCGCCAATTTACCTCGACCTGGAAACGGTCAAACTTGCCGACTCGTTGAGCTTGCTCACGGAGACGTTGGGCGCCGATGACGCGCTGGTGCAGCAGATTCTAGCCGGCAAGTCGCCGCAAGAACGAGCGGCCGAACTCGTCGCGGGCACGAAGGTCCGCGAGCCATCGGCCCGGCGGCAATTGGCCGGTGGGGGCGGCGCCCTGGACGCGGCCGAAGACCCGATGATTGAACTGGCGCGGCTAGTCGACCCGGCCGCCCGGGCCCTCCGCAAGCGTTACGAAGAGGAGGTCGAAGAGGCGCAGCGCCAGGCCTACGCGAAAATCGCCGGGGCCCGTTTCGCCACGGAAGGAACTTCCAACTATCCCGACGCAACCTTTACCCTACGGTTGGCGTTTGGCGTGGTCAAAGGTTATCAACAGCAGGGTCAAGACCTGCCGCCATGGACCGAGTTGGCCGGCGCATTTGCACACGCGGAAGCCCACGGCAACCGCGAGCCATTTCAGTTGCCCAAGCGCTGGCACGATCGCCGCGACAAGCTCGACGGCAAGACGCCATTCAACTTCGTCAGCACGGCCGACATCATCGGCGGCAATTCGGGCAGTCCCGTGGTGAATCAGAAGGGCGAACTGGTCGGCATCATTTTCGACGGAAATCTTCCCTCGCTGGTGCTGGCCTTCGCCTTCACGGAGGAGCAGGCCCGCGCCACCAGCGTTCATTCCAGCGGCATCCGCGAAGCGCTGTTGAAGATTTACGACGCCCAAGCTTTGGGACGCGAACTAGGATGGGTTAAGTAGCGTGTGAGAAGTCGGCAAGGACCGCTTATGAACGCTGCCTTATCCGCCGCCCGGCAGGACATGGTCCAGTGGCAACTGGCCGCCCGCGGCATCTCCGACCCGCGCGTCCTGGCCGCCATGGCCCGCGTGCCCAGAGAACGGTTCCTGCCGGCCGATCTTCGTTCGCACGCCTACGAGGACCGAGCCTTGCCGATCGACTGCGACCAAACGATCAGCCAGCCGTACATCGTGGCCCTGATGACCGAGGCACTCGGTCTGACCGGATCGGAATGCGTGCTGGAAGTCGGCACCGGCAGCGGCTATCAGGCCGCCTTGCTCGCCGAACTGGCCCGGGACGTAATCACCATCGAGCGCCACGCCGCTCTCAGCCGACAAGCACAACTGGTTTTGGCGGATCTGGGTTACGTCAACATCCAATTCGTGATCGGGGACGGCACGCTCGGGTATCCCTCCGCGGCGCCGTACGACGGCATCATCGTGGCGGCGGCGGGCGCACAGTGCCCGTCGGCTCTCTGGGACCAGTTGGCCGAAGGAGGTACGCTGGTTATTCCGCTCGGCCCTCCCGGCGATCAGTTGCTCCAGGCCATCCGCAAGGTCCAAGGTCGGCCGCACGTTCGCGAATTGTCTCCCTGCCGGTTTGTGCCGCTGGTGGGGGCGCATGAGTCGCCCGCGTCGAGGTTCGACGGCGACGATCGCTAGGCCGGCCCTTGGTCCATTGAGGCGCTATTTTCACATGACGGTCCTTGGCGAAGTCTTCAACGTCACGACCGCCTGGGAATACGCGGCCGACGCGCCGCTGGTGGGAATGCAATACGGCCGCGAGTCGGGCACCGTTCTCGTTTGGGACGAGCGTCACTCGCTGTATCACGTCGACCGCAACGGCAAACGGCTGGGGCGCTGGGTCTGCCCGCATGAGATTCTTTCCGCGGCGCTGGCCGACGACGGACGCGCCGCGGCGGCCGTCACCAGCCAAGGCAGGATCGTGCGGCTCGACCCGCTGCTCTTGGTGCGGCGCGATGAGGCGGCGCCGCCCGAGGCGCGGGTGGTCGCCTTGGATGCCCTGGGTTGGTACACGGCCGTCGCCTCAGCCAGCCGCGAGTGCTATTTGTTGGACGCCAACGGCAAGCGGTTGGCGCAGTTCAACACCCAGCGCCCTCTGGCGCACCTGGTGTTTTTGGACGAACACCCGCTGCTGGTGGGAGCGACCGACGACGGCACGATCTCGGCCTTCGACTTGTCGGGACGCGTCGTGTGGCAACGGCCGACCGCCTATCGCGTACAAAGCCTGGTGGCCAGCGGCTCGGGCGAGTGGATACTGGCGCCGTCGATGCAGCACGGCCTGGCCCGACTGCGCTACGATGGCCGCCGACATACGGTTTGGCCGTTCGCCGACGGCATCGAGCGGGCCGGCGTGAGCGAAGACGGCAGCTTGGTTTTGGCGGCGCTGAGTTCGGGCCGCGTCGAGTTGTTGGATGAACGACAGGCGGTCCGCTGGTCGACTTTGAAGGGTGAACCGGCGGTCGGCGCAGCGCTCGACCCATTGGCCCGCCGCGGCTGGTTGGCGTTGTCCAGCGGCAAGCTGATCTGCCTGGAAATTCGCCGCGAGCTGCGTTAGCCAACGACGGCGGGCGCTAAGCGCCCCGGCCTATCGCGCGTCTGGCCTTGCAGAACATGACTCGCGAGGCTTAGCGCCTCGCGGTTTTGCGTGAGACTTCGTCAGCCGGGCGGACCGACGTGTACTGAGACACCGTTACCAACTGCTGAAACGTCTGCTCGTTCGCGGCCACACGAAGCGTCAGATCCTGCTTCGTCTCAGTGTCGCTCACGCGGCCCGCCGCGTCGTCCAACCAGATCGCGCCGCGGCACTGCTGCTCGACCACCTCCATTTTCAGCGGTAAGTTCTGCGGCAGGCGAAAATCAATCTGCATGGTCACGCCGATCTTTTCCCGTGGCTGCCCTTGGAACTTGTCCGGACCCAGGTAGGTGTACTCGGTTTTGACCGTCTGCTTACCCAGCAGCGGCAAAGTGCGCTCGTGCGAAGTGGTCCAGACGTCGCCCACTTCCACCGCCGTGTCGGGCAGCGTCACGCCGCCCAATCCGGTCATGTTCCGCACCCCCTCGTCGGTCAACACGCCTCCCAGGCGGGCCGCCAGCTTGGGCTGCTTGCGCGTCAACTCGGCCAGGACGTCATGGGCGTTGGTGCGGGTCACGCGGCCGCGGGCGTCACAGTGAATCTGCAAGTCTGCGGCCTGAATGGCGCGGAACGTGCCCAACAAGTCGATGCCTCGGTCGGCCGCGCCGTTCTTGGCGGCGGAATCGAATTCCATCGCCTCGCCGGACGAGCCGCTGGTCTTAACGCGCATCCGCTCGAACCGTTGGCCGATCACAGCGCCGCCGTCGGCACTGGCTTCGCGAGTCTCCAACAGCACGTCAAACGTTTGGTGCTCGCTCGTGACGATTTCCTGGGCGCCCACCTTGGCGTTGGACATCACATCGGTGTCGAACTGCGCCCGGAGTTTCTCGCCGGCGGTGAAACGAACTCGCAACAACTTTCCAGCCACGCAATCGCGGGACAACAGCATGCATAGCGCCCCAAAAAGCGCCAATGCAACCAGGCGCGGCCGCCAAACCCAATAGGTCATTCCACACCGCCACGAAAAACAGAAGTACGCCACCGCCTGCCGCCGCGCTGCCGCGCCGACTTCACCGCCATCGTACCACGTGGCCGGGTTCGCGGTAGCGTATTCGGCCGCGCGGCCGACCTCGACGCTCCCCGGTCAGCCCCGCTACAATGCGGCGGCAACGGTTTGGTGTCGGGTGGCCGAAAGCGGC
Organism: uncultured Pirellulales bacterium; assembly: GCA_964461275.1. Lineage (GTDB taxonomy): Bacteria > Planctomycetota > Planctomycetia > Pirellulales > CAYNRE01 > CAYWTU01. Next base: position 4,348 of record CAYWTU010000202.1, read on the forward strand.
GGGCAATGCGGAGTCTGCGTCGCGCGGCCGCAATCCACGACGAACAGGGGGTAGGCATTCCGCCTGTCGAGGAGGTTCGCTCCCCTGATTTCCCCGCCAAGCAGTTCGCGCTTTTGTAACGCCGCGCATCGACTTTCGCCTGGAAACGGACAGGCGTTTGGACTGCCGGCCTTGGTCTCCCAAAACTTCCGCTCACGAAATTTATGATGTCTCGTTCGCCTCGTCGCGTCGTCATTACGGGCCTGGGATTGGTCAGCCCGTTGGGCAGCACCGCCGAAGAACTGTGGGCCGGACTATCGGCGGGCAAAAGCGCCGTGGCGCCGCTGACGGCGTTCGACGCTTCGGCCTTGCCAACTTCGTTCGCCGCCGAGGCCCGACAATTTTCGGGCGACGTGACGGACTTCGGCGCTTTGGAAGGGGACATGAAGAAGGCGGTCCGCAAGGGCCTGAAAGTGATGTGCCGCGAATGCCAGATGGGCGTGGCGGCGGCCCTGCGGGCCATTGAGAACTCGGGCCTCAAGGAAGGGCAGTTCGATCCCGAGCGCGCTGGCGTCGATTACGGCAGCGACTACATGCTCACTGAGCCGGCTGAGTTCACCGCCGGTGTGCGGCAATGCGCCGGCGAGGAGCGCCGGTTTCAATTGGCCCGTTGGGGGGACGAGGGGATGCGGCAGGTGACGCCGCTGTGGCTGCTCAAGTATCTGCCAAATATGCCCGCCTGCCATATCGCCATCTACTGGGACTTGCGCGGGCCCAACAATTCGCACACGCTCCGCGAAGCTTCGTCGAACATCGCCATTGGCGAGGCGCTCCGAACCATCGTACGGGGCGGCGCCGACATCATGATCGCCGGCGCCACCGGGACACGCGTCCATCTGATGCGCACCGTGCAACTGGTGCAGCAAGAAGAAGTGGCCGGCAACGGCGGTGAGCCTGCCCAGGTCTCGCGGCCCTTCGACCGCCAGCGCCGCGGCATGGCGCTGGGTGAAGGGTCCGGGGCTGTCGTGCTCGAGGAACTGGAATTTGCTCGCGCCCGGGGCGCGCAAATTCTAGCCGAGGTGCTTGGCTTTGGTTCGTCGAGCGTCGCGAATCGAGACTTTGTCGCGCAGCGCGGACAAGCGCTCGAGAATTCGATGCGACTGGCGTTGCGCGACGCCGACATGGCGCCCACGGAAGTCGGTCACATTCACGCCCACGGCCTGAGCACGCGCAGTTGCGATCGCGAAGAGGCGCAGGCGATTCGCGCCGTGTTTGGCGCCCGCACCGACGAATTGCCGCTGGTTGCAGCCAAGAGCAACTTCGGCAATCTGGGGGCTGCCAGCGGCGTCGTGGAGCTCATCGCCAGCCTGCTGGCGCTCCGTCAAGGTCGACTGTTCCCGATGCTCAACTACGAACAACCCGATCCCGAGTGTCCCGTGCGGCCGGCCATCGACGCCAACGCTCCGCCCGGCGCGTCGTTCTTGAATCTCAACGTCACGCCGCAAGGTCAGGCGGCCTGCTTGGCCGTGAGGGCGTGGGACGGGTAGCCGTTTCGGATTGGATGGGCGCCTGCCGCGCCGTTCCCGGCGACCGTGGCTCGCCTGTCGCTTTCTTTCTAAAGCGCCGCGCATAACGCGCAGTTCGCGGGATCGTCGTTGCCGCGGTCCGGCCTCACAGTTATCATCGAAGTTTACCGCTGTCTGGCCCGCCGCACACTCCGCTACCGCCGACCTCATGCCCGCCACCGCCAAACAACCGAAGTACGACGAGGACCTGTTCAAGGACTCGACGATGACGTTCGGCGAGCACCTGGACGAATTGCGCCGGTGTCTGCTGATGGCCTTGTACGGACTTACGCTGGGCACTTTGATCGGGCTGGCAATCGGCAGGCACGTGGTGCATTTCATTCAACTGCCGTTGGAAAAGGCCATGGCCCGCAGCCGGCTCGAAGACTCGAGCCTGTTGTATCAGGAGGCGATTGAGCAAGAAGGCAACGTCGGGCCCGATAGCCAGCACGCCAGCGAGTTTGTCAACCGCGAGCGTCTCGTGTTCGAAGAGCTATACGTCGAATTGGGTCAGCTCTTGGACTTGGTGCGCCAGGCTGCACCGGGAACGACGCAGGACGTCGCCCTGCCCGCCAATCCCCCGGGACATCCGGCCAGTAAGGAGGGCCCGACCACGTTTGTTGAGGCCGACCTTAAGTCGGTTGTGGGACTCGCCCGCGACTGGCTTACGCCCGACGACGGCGGCCAGACGCGCGTCTCCAAGATGCTGACCGAAGCCGAGCGCCAGGCGGCCCGCCCGTTGGCCGACGACGGCGCAACCTCGCCCGAGGCAACGCGGTTGGTCTTGGCGGCGCTAAACCGGCTCTTGCTCGACGACGCTTTGGCGCAGGACGAAGTGACGGCCGGTCTGCCGCTGACCATTGAGGGACAGTCGCTGCTCCAGCGCCGCCAGTCGCTCACCGAAACCAAACGCCTGCGGCTGCACCGCCTGATCTTGGAGGCGCTGTATCCAGACGCCCTCGCGGCCACGCGGCCGACGCTGGCGGCCGTGCGATTCTGGCGGCCGGTCGAGCAAGACCCCAACGTCAAAGCCAAAACGCTCAACGCCCACGAAGGCTTCCTGATCTACCTCACGGCGGCGCTGGTCAGCGGA
>CAYWTU010000203.1:0-6982 GCA_964461275.1 uncultured Pirellulales bacterium
TTTAGACCTCTTAAGCGTCGGCGCTGTCGGCAGCCGCGGCGGCCGCTTCAAGTTCCACGCCGCCGATCCGCCCGGTTGGCAAGCAGACCACTTCAACCAGCGCTGCGCCGGCTGTCTCTCGACGGCGGTCGATCCCGAATCGGCCGCGTTCGCTTCGCCCTCGCTCGATTGTTTCGTCTGCCACGGAGACGCCACCGAGGAGCACGGCAATCAACCAGAATTGATGCCGCTGGCCAAAGCCCGAAAGGACCCGCCCCGGGCGGTGATTTCCATCTGTGCACAGTGCCACGTTCGGCACGGCAAGAGCCGCGCAACCGGCCGCCCGTACGCAACCAATTTTGTGGCGGGCGACAACCTGTTCAAAGACTTTGAGGTCGATTGGTCGGCCGCCGACGATCCGGCCCTAAACACTATCGACCGACACATTCTGCAAAACGTGCGCGACGTAGTCTTGTTGGGCCAGGAGCAGGTGACCTGCCTTAGTTGCCACACCGTGCACAAGAGCGACGACAGCGTGCATCGCACGTTGCCGCGGACGGCGCAGTGCAACGCCTGTCATGCGCCCGACCGGCCGCTGACCGAGTTTATTCGCGGCGAGGTGCATAGCCCACTTTGCGAATATTAGCGGGCGAGAATCAGGGGCCGCCTATTCACTCCGCAGGCCGCTCGACAGCCTCTTGGCCATTCCACTGCACCGCCGACCGCGGGTCGTTGCGCACGGCGTCGGCCACGGCTCGGTGCCAGGCCGGCGTGCCATGCCAGGACTCATGGGGAAAATACAGATGTTGCTTCGGCCTGGCGTCGATCGCGTCGATACCCGCCTCGCGTAACGCGCTCATCACCCCCGGGTCCGCCGCGTGCGCGTTATTGTCTAGTTGAACCACTAAAAACCGGCTCCCCTTCTCGCGACAGACGGCGGCCATGCCCTGTAGAAGGGCGACGGTGACATCTTTCTCCCTTTGTTCCAAATCGGGCGTGTCTTCGACCCATTGGTCCGGCGGCGCCAGCCCCTGAAAGACTGGCTTGCCGCTTTCGACCTCGTAATGGGGCACGACAGCGCTCGCCGCCGGCCGCATCTGCTTCCACCAACTGGCCCTCAAGTAGTTCCGGTTTACGTGGACGGCGGACCAACCATAGACGACCAGCGCCGGGGGCGCGGCCTTGACCAGCCGGCCTTCGAAGTAGCGGTAGATGTCGGCGTCGCCCCAGCCGGAAACACCGAAATTACGGACGCGGAAGTGGCGCCATGTGTCCCGGGCAAGCAACGCCGACCAGCATTCGTGGTCCTCCACTCCCACGCCGAACGTGTACGAGCATCCCAACACCCACACCTCGCCCTTGGGGTCGGCCGGAGCGGCAATGTGTCGCGCGCCGTCGGCGTCCATGGTGTAAGTCACGAGGAAATCGGGATAATACCCATGCCGCGCGCGGGTGCCAGGTTTGGGTCGCTCGCCGCCGTTGAGGCTCTCCAGAACCTGGACTCCCTCGCCGAACAACGGCGCCCGCCAATACTTCACATGCCGATAGCCCACGAAACCCAGGGCGCCGGACAGCGAGACCGCCGTCAACAACAGGCTCACCTTTGGCGCCATTCCTCGCAAGAGTGCTGCCAGCGCCAATTGCAACGCGCCGATCGCCAACAAGACTTGCCGGGGCGGGGCGAGAAAGACGTGCCACTTGGTACCGGACTGCCAATAACCAAGCGCCAGCATGATCAGACCGAACAACGCCAGCGCCGCGCTGAGCGTCGCGCCAATGAACCGTTTGCGGTCGTGCGTCATCGCGGTTTGAGAACGGTCGGCCATCGGCAAGAGGTGCTCGCTGCGCCGGGAAGGCGCCCTGCCGCAAGATCGCTCCCCAGCGGGCGTGGGCGCGGCGTCTGCAAATCGACGGTGTCGTCCGCTACCCTCAACCCTTCAGCGCATTGAGCAGCAGCTTGGGCAACTTCAACAGGCTAGGTTTGGCCAACAGGTCGACCACCAGCCGGCCCAGCACATGGGCGTTGCCGTGCGTTGGAAACCAGAACGGCTTGGGCGACACGACCAAGGGCCCTTCGAGCACCGTCTTTTGAATACCCTCGAGCATATACGTGTTGTGAACCCAGCCCAGGCCGCTTTGCGGGTCGGCCAGAGTGCCGCTTGGATCGCCGCCCCAGGGAGGCGTGATCATCCCGTAGCTCAGGGCCGGCCAATGGTTGATCGCCACGGTGCCGTAGCGGAGCCGATCGATCGCCCGCTCCAGGCGCGCCTCGCCGCCGGCCTGTTTACGGAACGCGGGATGAACCATCAGGCCCGCCCCCAGCGTTCCCCATAGTTCGTTGTTCGCGAACTCCACGCTCTTGTCCAAAAACTCCTCAGGGCTGGCCGCGTCCAGAGCCGTCTCCGCGCACACGCAAGTAAACGATTCCTCGTCGAAGAACTTGGCGGTTTGGTCTTTATGAACGTCGCGGACCAGCGTCCAGGGAAGCGTGCCGCTGGGACATCCGCTGGGCTGTTTGCCGGTGAACTGCTGCCAGCGGTCCTGCGCGCCGGGGTAGTACGCCTTGCGCGGCGGCACCTTGGCCAGCACGTCGTCGATCATGTTCAGAAACCGGCTGCGGTCGGGCCAGTTTTTCCAAGTGACGATCATCTTGGTGGCAATGCAGTTGAAGCTGGCGTTGTTGACCATCTGCGCCGCCACGTTCTCGGCCTGAAACCGCAACTGCTTCTCGCTGTACGGCCCGGGTACAACGATCCACGGCGTGACGTTGCCCAATTCGCTGGTGATCGCTTTTTGCAGCAGCGGCTTGTTCTCGGCCTTGCGGCGATCGCGTTCTGGTCCCGGCGGCCCCCAGACGATCGTCTCGTGCGAATAGATGCTGCCGGTGATGTGCACCTCGTCCACCAGCGGGTGATTGATGGCGAACGAACCGACGTCGGCCCCGCCGTAAATGATTCGCAGGTAGCCTTCCTCAATCAGCCGGCGAAACGCCTTGGCGAAGATTGGCCCCAGGTACTCGTTGACCGGGTTCATCTTCAGGAGCACGACCTTGCCTTCGTGAAACAGCTTGGTGAAGGCGTCCAGCGGCGCGATCGACGACACGTTGCCGGCGCCCAACACCAAGGCGATCCCCTCGGGCTTGTCGACCTGACGATAGTAGCTGGCCATGTGCTCGCGGAGATTCTGCCGCGTCACGCCGCTCTGCATCCAAATGTCGCTCTTGAAGCCCTGAAACAGCAGGCCGTCGTAGAGCCCCTTGGCGGGCATGACCTGCACTTTGAGCTTGCCGCCGGGGCCGTCGCTGATCTTGCCCGGCAGCGTGGGCGAGCCAGTCCGCTCGATCGACTCGAGCGTCTGGTCCAATAGTCGCAGGTAGCGGAGCGTGGCCAACGGGCCGGCGGCGATTTCTTCACCTTGGGCCGGGCCGGGCGGAAGCCCCTTAGCCTGGCAGGCAGCGGCGATCCACTCGTCGAGCACGCTGACGGCGCCGTCCAACAGGGCTCGCACCAACTGCCGCTTCTGGGCCATGCTGGTATGCTTGAATTTTTTCTTGCCCACGGCCAACTCGTCCAACGCTCGATGGATTTCGTCTTGCGTGGTGACTTGGGTCGTACGTTCGGCATACAGGGCGGGACGTTCGACGATGCTCATGTCAGGGCTCCTAGGCGGCGCACTTGGCGCAGGGACGGGCCGGGGCGTTCGCTCATGATAACCGCCCGCCCAGGTGGGGAAAAGCAGCGGGTAATCGGCCCGCATTTCATAAAGCTCGACCATGGTCCTGGTTCAGCGTGAACTACAACTTCGCGGGCGGGGGTTGGCGGCCCACCGAGTTCCGCCACGGCTAACTCTGTTCTTGTCAACCGGCCAGTGGAGTATTTTTTTCTTGGTCTCTTCGCCGCCGCGGGCGGACTTGCTCTTGGCCCAGCGCCGCCGGGCAGATCACGCACATCGAGGAGATATCGACCCCGAACTCGGTGGCCGACACGACGGCGGGCGATTTACATACTCTTACGACGGGGCGGGCAACGTCACAAAAGAACTGGAGATTACTGGCCAAATCATCACCTACGCCTGGGACGCGGAAAACCGCATGACCCGCTGGGAGCAGGCCGGCACGACCCACGCGATAAAATACACCGGCGACGGCAAACGGATCGAACTGATCCGCACGCCGGGCATCGACACCCGCTACGTCTGGGACGGCGAGAACATCCAGAACGAGACGAACCTGGCGGGGCTCAACCGCGACGTCTTTACCTATGAGCCGGCCGGGTATGGTAGACTGCTGTCGGTCGTCTTGCAGGGCGGGACCGAGCGGTTTTTGGTGTTCGATGCGTTGGGCAGCGCCGACCGGCTGCTGGCAGTGAATCAGAGCGTCACCGACCAATACCTGTACGAGGCGTTTGGTAAGGAGGTGTTGAAAACGGGAACCACGCGCAATCCGTTCCGCTGGCTGGGCGAGATTGGCTACTACACCGACAACGAGACGGCCGGCGTGCCCGTGTATGTGAGGGCAAGGCAGTACAGCCCGGTGAGTGGGCGGTGGTTGAGTGTGGATCCACTTTCGGGCAGTGGTACTTATGGTCTGTATGTCTACGTCTGGAGTTCTCCGGTGGCGCTCATTGATCCAAATGGACTTGCGCCAATCAATACCCCCCTAAACATCATCTTCGACTGCGTCTGCCCTCTTCCACCCGGATTCGGAACTGGACCCACTTACTCAACTCGAGTCATACGATGCCCCAATCGCCTTAGCGCGGCGGCCTTATACGTGGCCTTCGCCGCCTGTTGTGAGGCGGTATGTACCTGTACTAAAATCACGGGACCTTTCGTTGCAACAGCGGCGCTAAATGCTTGCGTATCACGTTTCGCATGGCAAGCGGGATGCACGTAGTGAATTTAAGGGTGGTCGCGCCGATTCATCCGGTAGTAAAGTTCGCCCCGACAAGTAGGCAGAATGTTTTAGTGTCCTTCTCTGTCGGTCGAATTGAAGCAGGAACAGCCCTCCATGCACCCATCCGACGCATATATCGACATGGTTGTCCGTGCGATTGAAGGGCTTGACTCAACATCGCTACTTGAGGGGATGAGGGCGATGCAAACCATCAACATTCCCAGTATTGCGATATTACGCTTGTTGGCGTATGTAGAGCCCGAGGCCCGCGATGCGTTAACAACGTTGGTCAAGGAAGAAATCCTGGCCGTCGCTGAGGAAAAGCAGTCGTTTTCTGCGTCAACATGTCGCATAGCCGATCAGCTGATGAAATCGCAGTTTGCGGTATCTGCGCTGATCGAGTTGTCGCATCGATTTCCGGATGTAAAAGGGATTATCGCGATGATTGCTCGTGAAGAATCCGAAGAAGCGCGTGCTAGGGCAGTATACTTTGCAGGACTGAATCACGATGACAGCGTCATCGATGTTGCGCTTCGAGACGCGAGTCCGTTAGTTCGTCGTTCGGCGGTGCGAGCCGTTTTAGAAATCAGGTCGTTGCGTTCGGAATCAGTACTACGCCGGTTAGGTGAAATGGCCGACGAAGACGCATCAAGTGAGGTTGCGAGTCAGGTGAAGCAAGCGATTCATCGAATCGAAAATGAGAGGCATGAGTAGACCAATTGACAAGCGGTTTTTGGTGTTCGATGCGTTGGGCAGCGTCGACCGGATTTTGGGCCCGAGCCAATCCGTCACCGACCGGTACCTGTACGAAGCGTTTGGTAAGGAAGTTTTGAAAACTGGCACGACGAGAAACCCGTTCCGCTGGCTGGGCGAGATTGGCTACTACACCGAGACCGAAACCGCCGGCGGCGTGCCGATCTATGTCCGCGCCCGACAGTACAGCCCGGTGCAAGGGCGGTGGTTGAGTGTGGATCCACTGGATGGTTGGTTGTGGCAAGCGCTATTCATGTACGTCGAGAACCAACTGATGAGGCTTCGTGATCCATCGGGAAGGGACTGGAGCTATCTCCCGCAGCCGTTCTACCCGCCCTATCCGTATCCACCGCCGCCTGGCAAGAACTGTGGATGCACGAATCCGCCGCCTCCAAAGGGATTGTCGTTTCACCCAACTACGATCAGTGGTGATGACAATACCGGCGTAATCTTCTACGTGTTTACGTGTAAGTGCCCTTACAAGGCAACAGTTAAAGGATGCCTTGCGCCAACAATCTCTTACTTCTCGAAGTGGGAGCCAATCAAGGGATACAGCGATATTGCGACTGACCCGACGAAACTTGAAGAGTATTTCTACTGCGTTTGCCGCTACAGCGATGGCACTAAGACGATCATTGCTGCGAGTGAGGGACCGGCCATAATTGCATAGATAGGAGGTCATCATGCGCAGGCTCGCTCTATTGGGCACACTGGTTGCGTGCTTGATGGCGCTCGAACTATTCGTCGCAGGCAACCGATGTTGGACGCTACGCCGTCAGCGACATGATCTGCTACACGATGAGCAGGCCGAAAACGATGTCTCGGCTCCATGCAGATTTGAATCGCCCGCGGGGAGTGTTCAAACGAATCGCACGCCTCCGCACGTGATAAGCGAGCAGGCGCGTCCGGTGCCGGAAGTAGATCGCGGTATGAAATACGATGAATTGGAGAACCGAATGCGAAGACGATTGCAGCGATGAGATCACGGCATGGCTTGCTTTGGCAGGCAGAGACTTTTCCGATAATCGTAATAGGACGGCGAGAACATCCAGAACGAGACCAACCTGGCGGGGCTCAACCGCGACGTGTTTACCTACGAGCCGGCCGGGTATGGTAGACTGCTGTCGCTGGTCCTGCAGGGCGGCACCGAACGGTTCTTGGTTTACGATGCGCTGGGCAGCGCCGACCGGCTGCTGGCAGTGAATCAGAGCGTCACTGACCAATACCTGTACGAGGCGTTTGGCAAGGAGGTTTTTAGAGTCCCACACCACGACCGCCGTTTTTTTGCCGGCAAGGTCTGACTCCACTTTCGCAGGTTTTCGCACTCGAAAAAGACTGGCGCGACGAAAAACCCGT
>CAYWTU010000204.1:0-6970 GCA_964461275.1 uncultured Pirellulales bacterium
AAATGTGCTTTCGCATCGCGGCGGCACGCGGACGGGAGGTTTGCAAACCTCGACGTTGGCGCTGGGCCTGGCCGCCAGCGCCATTGAGTTTCTCAACGCCGAGGCGGCGCGGCGGCCCGAGCTAGTTTTACCGGTCGACCAATTGCGGGCCGATCACGGCGCACTTTGGGAGTCGATTCTAGATGCGGCCGACGGTCGTCCCAGTTGCAGCAGCGAAGACTTGCGGGCGCGGTCGAACAGCCTGGCGCTACGCTCGACTCAGGCGGCGCTCGCCGCCGCCAAAGGCGCCGGGTACGTGACAGGCCACCCGGCAGGGCGCTGGTGTCGCGAGGCGCTGTTCTTCTTAGTCTGGAGCTGCCCGCAGCCGGTGGTAGCGGCCAACCTCTGCGAGTTGGCGGGGCTGGCGGATTAAAGCGGGGCAGTTGGCGCCGATTGGCGGCCGAATTTACCGGAGTATGGCCGCTCGTTCCCTGGGCCAAAGCCTGGCGACTTCGGCTGCTGTAAAGCGGCAGTTTGCCGGCTTTTCAATTGCTGGCCTGCTCGGCCCGTGACATGAGCAGGTATTTCTGTTCGATTTTGTCGAACTCGGCCGGATCCAAGAACTTCGTAATCGCTTGACGAGTGTCGTCCAACAGCTTTTCCACCCGTTTCTGCGTCCGCGGATCGAGGGTTCCCAACCGCTGTTGCTCTTGTTGCAATTCGTAGGTGAACGATTGCCGCGACTTCAGCTTGCGGGCCTCGTCCAACACCGCTTGCGCCGCTTTCCGATCGTTGCTGCCGATGCTCTCTTCCGCCCGGGCCAGGAGAAACGCCCGCTTCGAGACGGTGTCGACCAACTGTTCCTGCACGCCAATGATGTACCCCTCGACTTGCAGCCGCAAAAGGTCGTCGGGCGTTTGGGCCTGCAGCACCGCGGACGCGCCCGGCAGCACCGGCACGCGGGCCAATGCGGCCGAACTGCTCATGATCAATACCATCCTCAGCGGTTGATAAGCCACGGCGGCGGCGCTCGCGCCCGCGGGTTCGGCCGGCGGCGTTTCCTCCGTGGGCGGAATTAGAATTCCGCCCTGCCGGTCGGTACGGCCAAGCTTGGTCGTCGTTTTGTTGCCGGGACTGTAGGTCAAGACGTCGTAGCCGGCAAATCGCTTGTTTGGGTCCTTGGCGTCAACCAACTCGAGCCGCGTCGGCTTGCGCGGCGGACGGACGGCCAACGCCAGCTTTTCGATCCGGCCGCGGCGTCGTTCGCTCAACGGGCTGCGCATGCCGCTGTACACATTGCAGTGTACGACCGGTCCTTCGACGCGGTCGGTCAACAGCCAAGTCCAATCGACGTACTTGGTCTTCCGCAGCCGGCCGTCTCGGTCGCTGTAACGAATCACGGCCCGCCAAGGCTGCATCGGGTACGTTTGGTCGAGCGAGGCGTCGATGGGCCCCAGCGCAGCGGCCCGCAGCCGCAATTGGGCCGTTGTGCCTTCCGACGTTTCGATTTGCGCCAGGGGACTGAATGCCGTCCACAGCGTGCGAAACGCCTGGCTCGCCAGCACGCTTGGTTGGGCCACCGTCTGTTCGACCGTCGTCCCCCACTGCCGAGTCCGAACGTCGAACTCGCGTGCCGAGATCATCACCGCGTCGTTCCGTTCACGCAGGCACAAGACCAACAGCTTATCCACGTCGTTGAGCATCGCCTGGGGCAAGTCCGCCTCGGCAAGCGCGTCCAGCGACGCCAGGGCCTTGGCCTGCAGGTCGGGGGCAACCTGGATCAGTTGCAGATTCCAAGCGCCGCCGACCGAACTGCTGACGCGCTCGACGAGGCTCTTCGTCAGCCGCTGGACCGTGTGCGGCGTCAGTCGTGGCGAGCTATCGACCACCAGCGCCAGTGATATTTCGTAACGGGTCAATTCCCAGGTGGTTTGGGCTGGCGCTTGATGCGCCAGGCTCAACCACAGCACCGCAGCCAGCGCCGCCGACCAACGCGCGCGCAGCGGCGCCGCGGCCGGCGTTGAGCCGATCCGGCCAAACAAACGGCGCGTCATTGTGCGTCTGAGGGAAGCCACGGAGGAACCTGCCAGTTTTCGATGTTCTGATAGAGCCCAACGGGCCGCGTCCCCACCCCGCGCAGATCATCGCGATAGGCGAAAAAGTCGGACATCTGCCACAGCGGAATGAGCGTCAATTCGTCGTAGGCCAATTGGTGGATGTACAACAGTCGTTGCCGGGCGGCCTTCCAATCGGTGGCGTCTTCCAGTTGCCGCAGGGCCAGCTCCATGTAGGGGCTGCACCAGCCCACCAGGCCGTCCGAACCGAGCAGCCGCCTGGCGTCCACCACCGGCTCCCAAATCGGCAACTCAACGTACATCAGGTCGACGTCCGCTGGCATATCGTAGGCCTGCCCTGGCGGCATCTCGCGCAGCTCGACGGGAATTTCAATCCGGCTCAATTGACCGGCGATCTCCTCACAGGCCATCCGCGCGACTTCGGTAGGCGGGTGAGCCAAGACCAACTGCGGCATCTCGGCCGGCGGCGCCTGTGCGGCGTTCGGTTTGTCCTTTGGCTTGTCAGTGGAATCCTGCGCGTCGGCCGCACGACGCTTGGCCACGGTTCGCCGCACGACGCGGGCCAAGGTTACGGCCAACCGCGGATCGTATTCTCGCGGCGCAAGCTTCTCATTGTAGGCGTAGCCGCGCGGGAACGGTCCGGTAAGCGTTTGGCAGTCGCGCAGCTCCTCCGATTCGCGGCCGTTGAGCAGTCGCTGTTTTAGGATCGCCTCGCGATGGATTCCGTAGGCCAGGGCGCGGCGAAACGTACGCTGGTCGACGAACGGCCGCTTGAGGTTCGGCAGCAAGCAGTGGACGCACGGCGCCGCGTAAGCGCCGATTTTGACCCGCGGCGATTCGGCCAATTCGGTAAGGTGCGCCGGATTGACGCGGTCCAACACCGAGATTTCACCGTTGCGCAGCGCAGCCACCGCCGCCTCGGCCCGCGGGAAGTACCGCTCCTCGAGCTGACGCGGCTGCGACGGCCCGAGGGCGAAATAGCGCGGGTTGAAGCGATAACGGAGGCGGTCTTCCGTGCGCTGGTACAAGACATAAGGACCGTTGGTGGCATGGGCTTTTTCGACGGACTCGCTCGGCTGTCGCCAGGGCGTCAGCGACGTTTGCAGCATCGCATCGGGCCGGACGTGCGTACGCTGCAACACGACTTCTACCTCATTGACCTTACGCACCGAGACCGCGGCAAGCAGGTCTTGCCAGTCGGACTGATACGTATCGCTGCGCGGGTCGGCCATCGACAGCAGCCGTTGCGAGACGTCGTAGCCGTTGAGCGTGCCGTCACCCTGTGACCAGGGCAGGTCGGGCCGCAGGCGAAAGTTCAACCGCAGACCCAAGTCGCCCCGTTCGACTTCGCCGAACGGGCATACATAGGCGCCGCCTTCGCCGTTCAGATCGTACCCGCTCAGTTCAAACAACCGGCGATGCAAGAGCCGATCGCTGCGCAGCGAGGCCCAATCGCGGAGTCTGCCGGTGGGACTGTCCAAGGCAGGCAGCAGCGTGACGCCCACGGCGACCACCGGATAGGCCTTGTTCTGCTCGACCGCCAATTGCCGGGCCTCGACCGACGCCGGCCAAATGCGCACTGCGTCGGTGATTGCCGCTTGGGCCTCGGGCATCTTTTTTTCTTGGAGCAGCTTGCGGGCCTTAGCCAGTGCAGCGTTCGACTGCTTGGTGAACTCAGCCGTCCACTTGGCGGCGAGGCCGTCTTCCGGATAGCGCTGCACCAAATTGGCCAGCAGCCGCCTCGCTTCCAGGTAACTCTTTGTTTGTAGTTGCGCTTCCATCAATTTGTTGATGGTGCTGGCCAGCGCCCGCTGGGCGCCGGGGAATTGTGGGTTGCGGTCGGTCAGTTCGTACAATACGGTCAACGCTGCGTCGTACTGATTGGCCTTGAATTGTTGCCCGGCGTCCTTAAACAGGTAGCCTTCGATCGCTTCCTTGACGCCGGGAAAATCGGGCGAGAAACGGTCTAGGAACTGATAGTGGCCGAATGCCTCGGCCGGTCGAGCGGCGGCAATCAACGCCGAGGCCTCGCCCAAGACCAACTCCTCGAATAGCTCGATCCGATCGATGTCGCCCCAGCGCACTTCGAATTCCTGCGTTGGGTCGTCCAGGAATCGCACCTTGAGCTTTTCGCTGGCCCGAGGGTTCTCCGGCCGACGGCGCCCGGGAAGCTCCAGGCGTTCGACCTCTTTGACGTCCTCGCCTGGCGGCGCAAGATTTGGCTTCAAATACACGCGATCGAATGGGTAGCGAAGGTAGATCGGTGGTCCGCTAAGAACCGCTGGTTCGGCTGGCGCCGCGGGAGAGGGGGTGGCTGCGGCCGGCGCCGATTCGGCCGCGGGTGCGTCGGCAGGCGCCGCGTAGGCTGGCGTTTCAGCAGGCGCCGCGGGGGTCGGCGCGCGATTGAACGGATTGCGGCGCGGCTTGGCCTCTTTTGCGTCTTGCTCTGCGGCGGGTTTGGGTGTCTCTTGTCCGCGAATTTCCGCGCTCGACAAAGTCAACAGCGACAGCGCCGCCGCAAGCTCACAGCTCATGGTCAACCATCGCCAGCCCTGTTCGACGAATCTACTCATAACCACGCTTGTCACCCGCTGATCGCGGCGCCCGAACCACTTGGCGGAGTCGGGTGCGCACGAACTTGGGAGATTAGGGAATTGCCAGTTGATGCAAATGGCCATCTTGACCGGGAACCAGCAGCCGATCGCCCCACGCCACGGGTCCCGCCGCAAGCGGGCGACCGGTTTCCACCTTGCCTTGCTCCTGACCGGTGGCGGCGTCCAGTTTCCAGACCACACCCTCCGCCGACGCCAAAATCAAGCTGTTGCCGAGGACCAGTGGTGCTCCAACCGGCTTTCCGTGGGCCAGCGGCGTTTGCCAAAGGCGCCGCTTTCCGCCATCGATGCAGGTCAGTTGTTGATTGCTGTCGCCAACCAGCACGCGCTCGCCCGTGGCCGCCGGTCCCCACACGATTTGTCCGCCAGGGTGTGCATCGACGCTGGCGGTCAGATCGGGCAACGCGAGCGCCACCAGCACGCCGCTAGCGTCGACGGCGAAGGCGGAATTGCCGGCGATCGCCGTCGGCGAAGCCAAAGGAGTCGAGACCTCAACTTGCGACAACGCTTCCAGGTGTGGCTGCGGATCGTCTTGCACGCCCACGCGATATACGGTGGTCCGGCCATCGGAGACGACGAACTCTTGATCGCCTGAGGCGCCTGGCGTCTTCCAAAGAGGCCGAGCGCCGGCTTGCTGCGGTGGTTGAAATGGATTGATCGTCGGCCGGCCGGTTTTGGCGTCCAGCAGCGCCACCTGGCCGTTGTCCAGCGGCGCCAACGCTCCGCCGCGAAACGCCACGGGCGGCGCAGCCAGCGTGGTCCCCGAAGGCAACGTCAACCACCGGACCGGCGACTTCGCCTGCGGGCTGACCACCAATAGTCGATCCCAACCGGCGCCGCAGCCGAGCGCCACTGTCCCTTCACCCAGTGGAAGCAGCGTAGCGCCTGGTTCGATCACTTTGGGCAAATCGCCACGTGCGGCGCTGTCCAGCGACTCGATCGTCGCCGCGTCGCGCTGCTTGGCGTCGATCAGAAACGCTCCGCCCGTGGCACTGAAGGCCAGGGTCGGCTGTCCGTCGCCCAGCGCCGCGACGCCCACCAGCGGCGTCCCCAGATGCGTCTCCCAGGCTTTGACGCCGTCCTCCATGCGGACCGCGGCCACGGCCACGCCGGGCATCCCCGCGCGACGCCGCGCCGCAAATACGTATTCGCCCGCTTGTGCCAGCGGTTGCAGGAACGTGTCGCCTTGATCGTGGCGATACTTGACGTCCAGCCGCTGTCGGGCCGGCTGGTACTCGTAGCGCGTCAACTGCTGGTCGGCGATGAACAATTGGCCCTGCTGCAGCGTCGTGAACCGCATCACGTGTTCCGGGCTCGTCGCCGGCTGGCTCAGCACGTTGGTCAGCGGCCGGGGCTGGTCGGGCGTGCCAATCTCAAAGGAATACACTGCCCCGCGATCGCTCACCACGTGCAGCATCCGCCCTTCGACCAGGGGCGGCGACAGAATATGCCCCGGCACGGGCGCTTCGTCGACCTGTCTCAGATTCAAACCGTTTTCGTCCGTTTGGAGCACCCGGAGCACGGAATCTTGCGCCGTGCGATTCTCCGCGACGACCACGTAGGCGAACCCCTGTTGGCCGGCCAAGACCACCGGCGGCGTCCGCACGGTGTCGGCCGTGTGTCCCATGTAAAACGCTTCTTGACACTGTCCGTCGGCCGCGCCGAGGACATACAGGTTCGAATGTTCGGCCACCTGGTACAGCAAATGGTTGCGGGCGTTCACACCGGGGCCAACGGGCAGCGGCTGTGGCAAGACGATCTGCCCGAGCATCTGACCGCTTTCCAAATCGATCCGCGTCAGCGTTCCGGCGGCCGTGGCCACCAGCGCCTGCTGCTCGAGTACGACCGGCTCCGCGTCGACTGGTCCGCCGGAGTTTTGCCGCCACTTGAGCCGGCCGTCTTTGCCTGAGACGCGCAGCAATTCCTGATGGGCCGCGTCGACCACCAGGACGTCGCCGCCGCGCTCTTTGCCGATCGGTTGCGGCACGAACTGGGCGTCGTATCCCACGTGTCGCCGCCAGAGGACGCGTCCATCAGCCGCGTTCAAACCGAAGGCCGACCCTCCGGCCAGGGCCGTCACCACCGCGCCTTCGACACCCGCGGCCGAACCGTCGCTGCGGCTTACCAGCGCCTGCGACGCCAGGAGCGGAGAGGCACGTTCTTCGTTCTCAGCCCCCTTGGTTTCCGTCCGCACCTGCACGGCTGAGCGCTGTGCCGCGGTGACTTCGAGCGTGACCTTGGCCAGCGTTTCGTCGGAGATCAGCTTGGGGTAATCTTTGAGTAGTTGGCGGCGCACGGCGTAGG
>CAYWTU010000205.1:0-6969 GCA_964461275.1 uncultured Pirellulales bacterium
CAGATAGTAATCCTCGCGAGGACCGTCATCCGGCGTATAGATCACCGTGTCGACTGGTGTATCAATCACCTGGCTATCGCGGCCATACGCCTCACCGAGTCGCCGACGGACCGTCTGGCTAACCGCCACAAACTGCGTCACACGCGCGGCCGTGTGACGATCCCACCGGCGCAGCCGGTCGAGCAGGGCGTGGCCCACGAAGCGCCGCAGAGGATTGCCGTGGCGCACCCGCGGCAGGTAGTCGTCGCGCAAATGCCAGGCGTAGCGCATCGGCGTGAAACAATAACAAATGTGCGGCGTCCCCGGCGGCGGTAAAACGCTTTTGGCCACCGCGTGGCTGAAGCTGAGAATCAAGGAGCACGTGTCCGGCACGCGCAAGCGCTCGATCGCCGACGGCATCAGCGGCAACAGCGCCCGATAGTGTCGCGACGCGCCCGGCAACCGCGCCAGGAAGCTGGTGCGGATGTCCATTCGTTCAATCTCGGGGGCGGTCGTCCCGCGGCGATGCACCAGCGTCAACAGCGGCGCGCGGGGAAAGGCCCGGCACAGCGGCGCCAGGCATTTCTCGCCGCCACGCATCCCAGTCAGCCAGTCGTGCACCAGGCAGGGTTCCATCTCCATGACGCATGAACGTAACGCGGCGCAGTGTCTTTCGGCAACGCCCGCCGCGCCGGCTGCGGCGCTGGCCCGGCAGCTTTCCGTCCGACAAGGCCGCTTTGCGGCCCGACCTGTCTTCTCCAGTTTCGCGCCAGCGGCGCCATGACAGCACGGTTGCCGACGGAAACATTGGAGATTGGCGCAGACTTTTCCGAACAATGGACCCGGGCAAACTGTGCGCCGCGGCACACGGCTTGCGCCGTCTTGGACGCAGGGGGGCCTGCCTCCAGACCGACTTGCCCTCGTGCTCACTTGGTTGGCTAACCGCCGATTGTCCTGGCTGTCTCGCCCGTGTTTAGTGCTGGCGCTGGTCGTTTGTATCGGTCAAGTTGCGCCGGCGCAGGTGGCGACGACGACGCAGGCGTACACTCTTGAGCGGGCCGCCGCGGCCGACGTGCAGCGCGTGCTGCGGTCGCTGCTGGGTCCTGACGCCGCCGAAACGGTGCGCGTTGACGCCGCCAAGAACCAGCTCGTCGTCACCGGTTCGCCTGAGACGCTGCGAATGGCCGGGCAACTGGTCGAGGCCCTCGACCGGCCGGTCGGCAATCGGCAGCCCACCGGGGTTCTGCGTTCCTATCCGGCGCCCGGCGGCAACCCGGTCGAGGCGGCTGCGCGCTTGCAAGGCCAACTGTCGGCCGAGGTCGATGCACAAGTAACCATCGATCAACAAAGTTCGCAGATCCTCGTGTGGGGGCCCGACGACGTTCAACAACGCGCGGCGGACCTGTTGGCCGGACGACCCGCCGCAACCTCCTGGCGCCGCGTGACCGTCGTGCCGTTGGCCAAGGCTCGCTGCCAGCAGATCGAACCAATTCTGGGGCAAATGCTCCGCGGTCGCTGGACCGTCAAACGACCTTCGCCCGACGACACGGCGCCGCAGGGCTACACGCTGACCGGCTTTGCCGCGGGCAACGTAGAACTGTTGTTCGATCGCCGCACGAATCAAGCAATTCTCGAAGGTCCCGTGGCGGCACTGGGACAGGTCGAGCGGTTGCTCATGGCGCTCGACAGTCCCAAAAGCGGGTCGGGGCAGGTGACGCGGATCATGCCGCTGGGCGACGCCAACCTGGGCAAGGTTCGCCAGGCGGTTGAAGCCTATCGCGGCCACGGCACTCCCAGTGGCGGCGGCAAACCAGGCGAACATGATCCCCAGGCCCGTCGTAGCCGGTCACCGATTCGCCCCGCCTCGCAGCGCGGCGCCTCGTCCGTGCAGTTGGCCAACCGTCAGGTTCCGGCCGACGGCGCTGACGCCCCGGCTGACGACGCACCGGCTGTCGACGGCCTGGACGAAGAACGCCGGCGGCTGCAGGAGTTGGGGGCCGACGTGGAAGTCGAATCGCTGCCAGACCTGGATGTGATCATCCTCCGCGGCAACCAGCGCGACGTGGATGAAGTCATCCGCATCATTCAGGAAATCGAACGCCTGAGCGCCCAGGCCGAACCGCAGGTCGAGGTCGTGCCGCTCGAACACGTCGGCAGCGAGAAACTGGCGGGCATGGTCAACATGCTCAAACCGCAGTTACTGTCCACGCGCCCCGGCACTGCCAATCTGACGGCACTTGGCAAGCCGAACGCGATTTTGGTGATCGGCTGGGGCGACGCCATGAAGGCGACGCTCGACTTGATCAAGAAGCTCGACCAGCCGGTGGAAGGGAGCACGCAATTGCGGGTGTTCCCGCTCAAGCATGCCCCGGCGGTCGCGGTGCAAAAAACCGTCGAAGATTTCTTCGCCAAGCGCGGCGCGCTGGGCGCCAAGGTGACCGTGGCGGCCGACGCGCGAACCAACTCGTTGATCGTCCAAGCCGACCCCAACGACCTGGGCGAAGTCGAGGCCCTGCTGGCCAAGATCGACACTGGGCAGAGCGCGGTGCAGAACGAACTCCGCGTCTTCCGGCTGAAGAATACGCTCGCCAACGACCTGGGGCCAGTGCTGCAAAACGCCATTGGCGGAGGCAGCAGCGCCGCGGCCGCCAGCCCGCAATCGCAAAACATCCGCTCGCTGGTCCTCAAATTCCTGACCATCGACGCCCAAGGCCAAAAGGTGCTCGAATCGGGACTGCTCAGCGAAGTCAAAATCACCCCAGACCCCAAAACGAACACGCTGCTCGTCTCGGCCCCGCCGGAGAGTATGGAACTACTGGCGGCGCTGATTCACGAACTCGATTCCTCGCCCACCAGTGTGGCGCAGATCAAGGTCTTCACCATCGTCAACGGCGACGCCGCGGCGCTGGTCGAGATGCTCCGCTCGCTCCTCGACGTGCCGGGCCAGCCAACCGGCCCGCAATTGGCGGGGGCCGAGGACGACGCCAGCCTGGCGCCGCTGCGTTTCAGCGTCGATGTGCGCACCAACAGCATCATCGCCTCCGGCTCGGCGGCCGACCTGAGCATCGTCGAGGCCATCCTCCTGCGGCTGGACTCCAGCGACACGCAGGAGCGCAAAAGCATCGTGTACCGACTGAAGAACGCTCCGGCCCAAAACGTGGCCCTGGCGGTCAACGAGTTCTTGCGCAGCGAACGGCTCGTGCAGCAGAGCCTGCCCGGCGGTGTGAGCGGCTACCGACGGATCGAAACCGAAGTGGTCGTGGTGCCCGAGTTCATCTCGAACAGCCTCATCGTCAGTGCCACGCCGCGCTACTACGACGAGATCATCAAGCTCATCGACGGCCTGGACGCCCAGCCGCCGCAGGTGATGATCCAGGTGCTGATCGCGGAAGTGGAGCTCAATAATACGGATGAGTTCGGCGTGGAGTTGGGGCTACAGGATACGGTCTTGTTTGACAGGAGCGTACTCGAGCAGTTCGTACCCAATGCCAATCCGCCTTTGGAAGGCTATCAGGAGTTGGACCCCGGCTACAACTTTAACAATCGTCCCTTGAGATCCAATACGACCGCGAGATCAGATGTCGTGGGCGCCCAAGGGTTGACGAGCTTTGCGCTGGGCAGGACAAGCGATGCGGCGGGATTCGGCGGCCTCGTCCTAGGGGCCAGTAGCCGCAATGTCAGTTTGCTGCTCAGGGCCTTGTCCGAGTCCCGTCAATTGCACGTGCTCAGCCGCCCGCAAGTGATGACGCTCGACAATCAACCAGCCATGGTGCAAGTCGGCCAGCGCGTGCCCAGGATCGCACAATCCTTAAGCAGTGGGTTCAATCAGAGTTTTGGGGTCGAGCTTTATGACGTCGGATTGATTCTGGGTGTGACGCCACGGATCAGCCCGGAAGGACTCATCGTCATGGAGGTTGACGCCCAAAAGTCGGCCGTCGATCCATCGGTTTCGACGGTGATCGGTTTCCAGAACGGCGAGCCATTGGTCCAGACCGGTTTTACGGTGACACAAGCCCAAACGACAATCAGCGCAGGAGATGGTGAGACAATCGTCCTCGGTGGACTGATTACCGAGTCAGATCAGGCGAGAAGACGCCGCATCCCCTGGCTGAGCGACGTGCCGGTGCTGGGCAATTTCTTTCGCTACGACCAATCGATCAAGAAACGGACCGAGCTATTGTTCATTCTCACGCCGCACATCGTTCGCAACGAGGCCGATGCGCAGCGCATTAAGCAGATGGAGACGGCCCGAATGAGCTGGTGCCTGGCCGACGTGTACCGTATCCATGGCGACATCGGCCTGCACGACCCCCATAGCCTGCTCATGAACGACGCCGGCACGGTGATCTACCCCGACATGGACCCGCGCGGCCAGGGGATTCCCGTTGAAAACGGTCCCGTCATGGAAGGCGTTCCCAGCGGCTCCGTCGTGCCAGGCCATGAACTACCCGCGCCGAGCATTTCTCCCGCGCCGGCGCCCGGCCCAGAGGCCAAGGCAAAGTCGAACGGAAAATCGACCGGCGTGAGTTCGCGGCGCAAGTGGATTCCGACGCTGGCCCGAAAAGAGTGATAGGTAGGCGATCCGTGAAGGTGCAGCGATCTGAAAAAGGTGACGCGACAACACCCTCTCTCCCTCGGCGAGAGGATCGGGGTGAGGGTGCGTCGCCAGATGTCACGGACTTTAGCCCCCCGTCAATGACGGGGGG
The DNA here is from genome assembly GCA_964461275.1 of uncultured Pirellulales bacterium. GTDB lineage: Bacteria > Planctomycetota > Planctomycetia > Pirellulales > CAYNRE01 > CAYWTU01. The sequence continues at coordinate 4,686 of CAYWTU010000205.1, forward strand.
TCAGCGCCGCCGCGGGGCTGTACCATTGATGCCCAACGGTTTACTGCGGACTGAACCCGCGTCCAACGCCAGACCCCCGGTCACTGACCGGGGGCTAATGGGACTTTCATGGTGGGTCTGCCGACCCACCCAACGATTGTTCACCCTCGCGCTGCTCTGCCTTTCGCTCGCCGGTTGCAAGAGCTTCGATCTGAAAAAGGGAATTCCTTGGGAAGACGCGAACGTCGGCAGGCCCAGCACGATGGCCGTATCCTGGGCTGAGACCACGATGCATCAACCCGGTCGGCCCGGCGTCCGCGGATTTGGCGGCCGAGCGATGTTCTTCCCCGAGCGTGGCGACAAGCCTCAGAAGGTCGAGGGCAGCTTGACCGTTTATGCCTTCCGTGAGAATTCGGACGGAACAGGTTCGACCAAGCCCGACCGCAAATTCGTCTTCACCGCCGAACAACTCGAGAAACACTACAGCCCATCCAAGCTAGGGCATTCCTATAGCTTTTGGATCCCCTGGAGTGAAGTGGGCGGGCCCGAGGAACAGATCAGCCTGATCGCCCGTTTAGAACCCAAGGAAGGGGCGGTGGTCGTCTCCTAACAGACGCGCCACGTTCTGTCGGGCGTCAAGCCCGAGTTGTTGAACAACGGCCCGCAGCTTGCGCAGCCCAATGCGCCGCCCCACGCAAATATGCCTGCCGCGCACCTGGCCGCCAGCCAACCAAACGCTGTGCCGCGGTTTTCAACCAACCTCACACAACACTCGCTGGCAGTTCCGCCGCAGCCGGCCGCCATGCAGCCGGTGGTCAACGCCGACGCGATGGGGCGACCGCGAATGACCAGCCAGACGATCGCACTGCCGTCGTCCGCCGCGGCGGCCCAAGTTTTGCGCCCTGAATTCATGTCCGCGGGACAATCAACCGATCTATCACGCGTCGCGCCCGGGGGGCAGTTTGTGGGCGACGCTCCGACGCCGGCAGGACCGGCGCCACCTGCCGGTCGCTGGGGGGAGGGTGGCGCAATTTCTTCTTTGCCCGCGGGACAGTCCGCTGCGATGGGCTACCACGCGGCGGCCCATCTTATGCCGCAGGCGCAGCCCACGCCGCCGCAGCCGACGCTCGACCAGCTCGTGGCCGCCGTGCGACAGGTTATGGCCGAGCAGCAGGCGGGCTCGTCGCCGACGGCTCAATCCGCAACTCATTACGAACCTGCCCGACCCCGGGCTCTAGGCGCACCAACTGCTCGACCAAGGTACGTTGGCCTGCCGAGACGACCGTACCGCGCAGAATGGCCGTTGAATCCTCAAGCGCCAACTCCAACTGCCCCTGCACCCGTCCCCGGTTCAACAATTCCGTCAACCGGTTGGACAGCTTACCCGACAACGCCGTAGCATCCTGCGACGGGCGTTCAAAATCGACTTTCAGCCGCGGGTCGTAGGGGCGATTCTGTGACGAGGCCGCCGTTGGAACGCGATTCACGCGAACGGGAGGGGGCGGCGCTGTGGTCACGGCCGAGCGTGCCGCGATCGGTGCGGCTTCCGATTGCAGCAAGCCGACGAATCCGGCGCCTTGGTCGCTGGAGCCGATAAAATTGCCGGCGCCGCGATTGGATTGATTGAACCGGTTGGCCGCCCGAACGGCCCCCAGGCCAGACGCCGATCCGCCGGATTGTCCAAGCGAAAGACCTTGTTGTGCCGTGCCCATCGCGCCGGGTCGGGCCGTACTGGACGACGAAGGCTGGTTGGGACCTACCGTTCGGGGGCCAAAGAGCTGGGCCCGGGCAGAGCCGGTCGTCAGCAGCGCCGCGGTGATGGCAAACAATAGGGTGGGGCGAGTACGCATAATCGTCTGACTTATGGAATGAGCTTATCCATACTAATTCCGCCGGTCTACGCCAACAACTCCCGGTACAAATCGGCGTATCGCTGGACCATCTTGTCCACCGTGTAGTCTTCTTCAATGCGTTTTCGGCCGGCCGCGCCCAGCCGTCGGGCCAAGAGCGGATCTTCGAGAATGGTCAGAGCGTGTCGGGCGAACCCTGCCCGGTCCCCCACGGGCGTCAAGAAACCGGTCTGGCCCGGAATCACCAGATCGCGATTGCCGGGAATGTCGGTCGCCACTACCGGCACGCCGCAGGCCATCGCCTCCATAATCACATTCGGGAGACCTTCGTATCCGCTTCCCAGCCAGAGCAGGTCAAAATGCGGCATCAACCGCGGCACGTCGTGGCGCTGCCCCAGAAAATGGACGCGGTCTTCAATCCGCACTTGGTAGCGATAGCGTTCGAGCCGGTCGCG
>CAYWTU010000206.1:0-6966 GCA_964461275.1 uncultured Pirellulales bacterium
AAGCCTCCGCGGCGCCGCGACCGGCGTCCCCCAGCACGCCCGTGGCATGTGCCTCATCGACCAACAGCATGGCGTCGAAACGCTCGGCCACGTCGCACAGCGCCGCCAGCGGGGCGATGTCGCCGTCCATGCTGAACAGCCCGTCGGTGACGATCAAACGGCGCGCAGCCGCGGCTGCGCCGGACAGCAATTCGACCAAATGCTCCACGTCGCCGTGCCGGTACACGTAAACGTCGGCCCTCGATAGGCGACAGCCGTCGATCAGGCTGGCATGGTTCAATTCATCGCTGAACACAGCGTCGCCGCGGCCGACCAAGGCGGTCACCGTCCCGGTGTTCGCGGCGTAACCCGAGCCGAAGAGCAACGCCGCCTCGGTCCCCTCGAAGTCGGCCAAGGCGGCCTCCAGCGCCCAATGCGCGTCGTGATAGCCGGCCAGCAGCGCACTGGAGCCGGCGCCGCAACCGGCCTGCCTCGCGGCGGACTGCATAGCGGCCGCCAGCCGCACGTCGCCGGCTAGGTTGAGGTAATCGTTGGAGCCGAAATTGACCAGCGGGCGGCCGTCGAACTCGATCTGTGCGCCGGTGGCTGAGGTGCGCAGCCGTCGCCGGCGCAAGAGATCGTGCTCCTCCAGAGCCTCCAACTCGTCATCGAGCCAGGCCAGGCGATCGAGCTTGGCCTGACATGTTTCGCTCTCACGACTCATCTTTTGGGCCGCGCTTTCCCAGCCGCCTTTGCTCGCGCGACGGGTTTCTTGGGTTTCGACTTGGAAAGGGCAGGTCGGCCCGCGGAGTTCTTGGCGGACGTCGGTTTCACAGGTTTAGCAAGCGCCTCCGCTACTTTCAAAACCGCTTCGTATTCGGCCGGCCGAACCGGTTGCACGCTCAACCGCGACCCTTTGCGCAACAGCTCCATTTGCTTCAGCGCCGTGATCGGCTTGAGATCGGCGAGCGTTACGGGCGCTTCGAAAACTCGCTCAAGGCGAATGTCGACCATGTACCAGATGGGATTTTGGGGCGTGCTCTTCGCGTCGTAGTGCTGGTCGCGGTGATCCCAGGCGGTGTGGTCGGGATAGGCCGGTTTGACGACCGTCGCCGTTCCCACCACGGCCGGCGGGTCGGCACTCGAGTGGTAATACAGCACACGATCGCCGGGCCGCATTTCGTCGCGCATGAAATTGCGGGCCTGAAAGTTCCGCACGCCGCTCCAGCAGGTGGTCTGCTGCGGGGCGGAGGCCAGGTCTTGAATGGAAAAACAGGTGGGCTCGCTCTTCACGAGCCAACACTTGGCGGCAGGCATGGAATGATTCGTCCTTCAATGCAAGACAAGAAGCAGCAATGCATCGGGCGACGCCCGTCAGGGGCGATTCGATGATTCTACTGTGCATCCCGCGGCTGGAGAACACACCGGTTATAGGTGGCCTTTTGTCATTCGGCCTTGGGCGACCGGCGATAGACTTCGCGCACTGCGCGTCACCATGAATTGAATCTAGGTGAATTTGCAGGCATAATGCTCACCATTCGAGGACCGTTTCGCGCGGGTTTTCCGTGGGCACTCTATGACGTCTTTCCGACGGCCGAACCTGCTGACCTGGATTGCGTGGACCTTGGCGGCCCTCATCGGACTGCCCGTGATTGCGGAAATCGGGCTTCGCTGGTGGGGACATCGGCCCTACCAACTACGGTTTCGGACGCCGGCGCCAGCGGGGCAAGCGAACGCTCCAGGTTCCATTTTCCAGGCCGATGCAACCCTTGGCTGGACCTACCCGGCCGGGCAGCGCCACGTGGTGCATGCGCCGCAAAGCGGGGCAAGCGTCGATTTTGTCCAAACCCACGATGATCGCGGGAGACGAGAAATTCCCGAGCCGCACAACGCGGATCGATCGCTGTGGATCTTCGGTTGTTCGCATACGCACGGCTGGGCGCTGGCCGACGATCAACCCTATCCCGCGCTTTTGCAGCGATCCCTCTCCGGCTGCCGCGTTACGAATTTTGCCGTGGACGGTTTCAGCGTCCTGCAGATGTTGCTGCAGTATCGCCAGGCCAAGGCCAAATCGGCGCGGCCCGATGTGGTGCTGGTCGGCCATATTGACGAGCAACTCGAGCGCGTCTGCGATACGCACAAGCGCCGTCAACGGCTGGCTTTAGCCCCCGGTCCGCTGCCCAACGGCGCGCTCTTGCCCTATGCCAAGCCTGGCGCCGATGGCGGATTCGAGGTGCATTACCGCAGCCCGACGTATCGCGCCTTGCCCCTCGCCAATCGACTGGCGCTGGTCGCGACGGTGGATCGGTTTCGCGTCCGGTGGCACGACGCCCAACTGCCACAGCAACGACTGCTGGAGCTGGTCTACCGGCAGTTTGCCGACGAGGTGACGGCCGACGGCGCCGTATTCGTGGTGGCGGGCCTGGGCTGCCGTGAAGGCTGGGACCGCGACCTGCGTCACCGCGGCGTGCGGACCATCGACGCCGGAATTGGCATCGACTACTCGCGGCTTGGGGACCGCGTCAGCCCCACCGACTATCGACCAAGCGCTCAGTCGCACCGTAAGTTCGCCGTCAATATCCTGGATGGACTGGCAGAGCACGGCGTACTTCGCGATCGCGTGCCGCCGGGCGGCTGGCAATTGGAGGTGGGCCCCCCGCATCAGGCCACCGTGCAAATCGATGGGGACAGCGCTCAGGTGAAGATCGACCGTCTTTCGCCCAGCGAGAGCCCCCTGGGACTGCGTCGTGGCCGGCTGCTGCTCCAGGCTCGCCGGGCGTATCGGTATCGAGTGCAGGCCGAAGCGGATGAACCTCGCGACGTTGAGGTGATGGTCGCGCAGAGCCACAAGCCTTGGCTCACCTTCTACAGGCGACGATTCACACTGGGCACAGGCGCCTCGACACTTGAAGCCACCTTTACCGCCGAGGACGACGAGCTTTGCGCATGGTTCATGCTGAACTTGCAGGGCAGCGGCGCCGGCGTAAAAGCCTGGGATTTTGCCTGGCACGAAACAGACGCCCAGGCGGCGCCCAGCCCGATGCCCAGTGGGGATGCCGCGCCTCCCCGACCGCTCACCGCGACGCAACCGCAGCCGCCGGCTGTGACTGGCGCCGGCGCCGCGCCGGTTCAGACATCGGCCGGTGAGTCTTGGACGTTGCAGGTTCGCGATGGTGGAGCGGCCGCTTTGGAAAACGCCGCCGGCGACTCCTGCCAGGTCCGCATTGTCTCCACAGGCCCGACCGGCGCCGAAACGGTGCGAGTTTGTTCACCCACGTTGCGGCCGGGCGACGCCAACCTGCGCGCCATCGCGTTTGAAGTTCGCACGGGTCAGCCGCAGGCAATCCGCGCAGTCTTGCTGGGCGCCGAGGGCCAACCGCTAGACGAGAAACGTCTGGCGTCGAACTCCGACTGGCAAACCATTGAGCTGTCCGTCGCCAATGCTGGCGAGCGCCGGTTCCGAGTCTGTTTGGACGTGGGGGCGGTCGCTCCGGCAACCTGTGAGATCCGAGCCCTTGGACTCCGTCCGTAGTCGGCCGGCTACGGGGGGATCACTTCCTCTTGGTCGCCGACTTCTTTTTCGCCGGCTTTTTTCTGGCGGCCGGCTTGACGCTGGATGCCTTCTTTGCCGCTTTCGACTTCTGGCCGCGTCCGAAGATGGTTTCCCAACCCGACGCAAATTTCTCCGTGCTGCCCGTGTGCAAAACCGTCACGATCGTTCACCCTTATCCGATTGCCCATCGTGCGCGACCCATTCTATGGCACGCCGCGGCCGGTCGCGCACAAACCGCGGCGCATGAAACAGTCATCCGTTCTCATACATCACGATTTCCGCGGCGTCAACGTGGCCGTGGTTGGGCGGCGATCGTGGGAACTCGCCTGCTAGTGGTTGCAGGAAAATTCGACCGAGTTGACCAGCGTCCAGCACAGGTCGGCCAGCGCTCGCTCACGTGGGGGCCCCGTCTTGCCTTGCAGCTTGGCGACGAAATGTGACTGCTCGAGCGGGCTGGGGCGTCGCGTCAGGCATACCAGATAGGCGGTTTCAACCGCCGTGGCGTTGTCCGGCGCTAGTTGTGCGATCCGTGCGCTGGCCGTTGCCGGGTTGGGGTTGGTGACCTCGTGGGCCAGTTTGCCGTTCATCACCAATAGCCGCTGCGGAACGGTGGGCGGGCGCGCCGCCAACTCCTCCGCGCCCGCGTCGCCAAAGCGGGTGACGAATTCCTCTTTCTCAAACCACCGAATCACCCGCAGCAACACCGCGCTGTCGCCGTCGATGGCAATCAGCGATGCGGTCTGCGCCAACGCCGCGGCCCATTGTTCCGGCCGCAACGGCGTCATTGGAAACGCCCGCCAGCTCGCTTCGGCGGCCTGGTCGGATTCATCCTCAGCGATCGACTCTTGGCTGGGCTCAGCCGTCGTTTCCTCGGTGGCGTTGTCGCCGGACTTCGACTGCAACGAGAACGCCTCGCTCCCGACGATGACTCGCAACAGTCGGGACAGACGATAGCCGTTGTCCGCAAAGTCGTTGGCCAGCGTAATCAACGCCGGGTGAAGCTCCGCGGGATCCTGCGGTAAGTCGTCAAGCGGTTCCACCAGCGGCCGACCGCAGACCAGCGCCCAAACGCGATTGACCGTGGCCCGAGCCAGCGCCCGGTTGTCCGGATGAGTGATCCAATGCGCCAGTTGCCAGCGCCGGCTGCCCCAGTCGGGCGCCAATTCCGCGTGGTAGGGAGCCTGGGGAGTTGCGCTCGTGGCCGACGCCATCCTCATCGCGTCGTCGCGATGAGGATCGCCGGGCCGGTCTTGCAGACCAACGAGGGTATGTGTCGAATGGGTGAAGTAGGCGGCCAATTGGGCGAAATCACGCTGCTTCCAGGGGGCATAGGGGTGATCGTGACACTGGGCGCAGTCCAAGCGAATTCCCAGGAACGCCCGGGCCGTGCGGGCGGCCAAAACTGTTTCGTCCGGCGCCGGTTTGGAATCGAAGTTGATCGCCACGTTTAGAAAGTTCGTAGCTGGCTGGTCCGTCCCCAAGCCGCTGCTGGCAATCAACTCCCGCACCACCTCGTCGTAGGGCCGATCGCGGCGGAGCTGTTCGGTAAGCCAAGAGACGAACCGGCGCCGGCGGTACACGATGAACGGCCCAACGTCGTTGCCAACCAGCGCCCGGGCGAAGCGTTCGGCTAGATAAGGGGCGGTTCGTTCATCGCGGCTGAGCTGCTCGACCCACCACGAGCGTCGCGTCGCCGGCGGAATGCTTTCGAACTCCCGCACCTCCTCCAGCGACGGAATGGCGCCGCGCAGCGCCAGTGACACGCGGCGGGCATACGTCAGATCGTCGGTCGTGGCAACGGGCCGAACACCCTGCCGACGCCACTCGGCGTGAAACGCCGCGTCAACGAACGCCGCCGCCTCGCGCCACGATTCGTCCCCGGTTGGCGGGGCGGGTACGACGGCGCCCGCCGGCCGAGGCGGGGAAGGAAACAGCCCCTTTAACGCGCCTGCCAAAGCCAGGAACACCACGCCCAGAAACAACGCGTTTCGTCGCCACATGACGGTTCGCTCCGGCCCACTTGGCGCATTTTAGCCACGGCCCGAGCGCACGACCACCATGGGGGTGAGCCGCCGAAGTCAATTAGTCATCTGCCGAATTTTGCCCGCGAGCTTAACGGGCGGCGGCCGTAGTCGGACGGCGGCTGCGGCGGAGGAAGCCGATGTCTTCCAACGCCTTGTAGACCTCTTCCAAGGTCTTCTCACCGAAATTGGGAATGCTGAGCAATTCCGTCCGGGTGGTGTTGAGCAGGTCCGCGACCGTAAAGATGCCGCGCTCTTCCAGGCAGTTGGTGGTCCGCACCGTCAGACCGATTTCGGCCGTGCTCATGTCCAAGCGGGCCTCTTGCAGTCGCTCCTGACCTTCAATAGCGCTAAGCGGAATGCGTGTCATGGGTTCCCTCCCATTTCCAGAAAACAACGAGCGGATAGTCGGGCGCCGCGATCGGTAAACCGCGGTTGGTTCGGCCGGTCCCACCGACTGAACCACGCAGCCGATTGTAACGTAAGTGGCGCTGGGCGCGTATCCTTTGGCTGCGAAAACCGCCAAATTTTGGGCCCCACACTGCTAGCAACGCTGGCGCGCCGTTTGGCCGTTGGACGAGTGCGCAGCCCCTCGCGCAAGGCGACAACCGTTGGCCGTTTTGGGCCGCTCTCCGCAGGCCCGCTAACGTTGCTATGCGTCGTTTCATATACTGACGATAGATCACCGCACCTTGATCGTTCCAGCGGCGCCGTGCCACCTTGCCGATTTCTACGATGTCCGACGACTTACTGCTACGCGGATTGACCGACGCCCAGCGGCAGGTCGTGGAACACGTGGACGGGCCGCTGCTGGTCCTCGCCGGCCCGGGCAGCGGCAAGACGCGAGTCGTCACGCACCGTATCGCCCATTTGCTCCGGCAAGGGGCGCCGGCAGCGAATATCGTGGCCTTGACCTTCACCAACAAGGCGGCCGACGAGATGCGGGCTCGGGTAGAACGGCTGGGGGCGCTCAAGGGCGTGTGGGTCAGCACGTTCCATCGCTTCTGCGTGCGGCTGCTGCGACAATTCGCGCCGCTGGTCGGCTTGGCCGAGAATTTCACCATCTACGATACGGACGACAGCCTATCGGCCCTTACGCGAGCGCTGGAAGGGGTCGATTTCGACGCCGGGCGGTTCACTCCGGAACAGATTCAGCGGACGATTAGTCGATTGAAGAACTTAGGGGGCGTGCCGCAAGATGTCGATCTCCGGCGGCTGCAACCGCTAGAGCAAGTCGCGGCGTTGGCCTACCCGGCGTATCAGCAGCTCTTAATGAGGTCCAACGCGGTCGACTTCGACGACCTGTTGTTGCACGTGGCCATCCTCTTGGCCGATTTCCCTGAGATTCGCGCGGAACTGGACGCGAAGTTTCGCTACGTGCTGGTCGACGAGTATCAGGACACCAACCACGCC
>CAYWTU010000207.1:0-6964 GCA_964461275.1 uncultured Pirellulales bacterium
GATCATCCGCTCGGCTTTGGCCAGTGTGTTGACGAGGGTGCTCTTGCCCGTGTTGCGGCGGCCGACGATGGCCACCTTCATCGTCGGTTCGGGCAGGGATTCTTGTTCGTTTTCGCCGGGATCGGGCAGTCGCTCGGCAATCATTTCCAGCAAGTCGTCGCGACCGCGGTTTTGCAACACGCTGGTCCGCAGCAACTTGCCGCGGCCGAGCTTATAGAACTCGTCGGCCTGCGACTCCTGCCCCGCGTGATCGGTCTTGTTGGCCACGCAGACCACGGGCACGCTCAGGTAGCGGAGACGCTTGGCGACGGCTTGGTCGTGAGGGGTCAGGCCAGCCTGGGTGTCGACCACAAACAGCACCACGGCCGCCGATTCTAGCGCCGCGTCGATCTGCTCTTCCACGTGCGCCGAAAGGTTGTCGGCGTCCACCGCCCCCATTCCCCCAGTGTCGACCAACTCGAAGTACCGCTCGTCGACGTTCATCAGATGCGACAGCCGATCGCGCGTGACGCCGGCCTGATCGTCAACGATGGCGATCCGCTTTTTGGCCAACCAGTTGAACAGGCTGGACTTGCCCACGTTGGGGCGACCGACGATAACGACTTGCGGCAGAGCCATAGGGTGAGCGGACGAAAACGGACAAAAAGGGGGTACGGACCTGACCGACCGGCCGGGCCCTCCATGATAATTGCCGCGGGCAGCGGCACTTGGTTTCAATCTTGCACACCACGGGTTACCGACCTACCCCCCGCCAGAGGCAGTTTTCTGGTTCTGACTTCCGTCGGTGGGAAAAACAGTTCGAGAAGCGATAGACTCGCCTGATTAGCAGTAAGACTTTTATGGTTCCTGGGCTATTCATCACCGGCAACGACACCGCGGTCGGAAAAACTCGCGTAGCGGCGCGGATTGCCGCACAGTTGGTCGCTTCCGGGAGGCGGGTTGGGGTCTATAAACCGGCAGCCAGCGGATGCCATTGGGTCGGCGACCATTTGGTGGCCGACGACGCGGTGGAGTTGGCCACGGCGGCGGGGTGCGTCGATCGGCTGGAATTGGTGTGCCCGCAACGATTCGCGGCCCCGCTGGCGCCCCCCTTGGCGGCGGCCTGCGAAGGTAAGGCGATCGACGCCAATCGGTTGCGGCGGGGGGCGGAGGCGTGGTCCCAGTTGTGCGAAGTGTTGATCGTCGAAGGGGCGGGGGGACTGATGTCTCCGTTGGCCGCCGACGAGTTCGTCGCCGACTTGGCTTATGACCTTGGGTTTCCGGTGATCGTGGTGGTCCGCAATTCGCTGGGGGCGATCAACCAGGCATTGCAAACGCTAATCACCGCTGCGACGTTTCGCGACGGCCTGGACGTCGCTGGCATCGTGTTGAACCACACGGCGCCGCCGGTCGGCGACGAAAGCCTGCGGACCAATCGCCGCGAGATCGAACGGCTGGCCGTGCCACCGGTTCTGGCCGAATTGGTCTGGCAGGCCGAGAAGTTCGACGCGGAGGTGGACTGGTTCGCGTTGGCGCGACAACCCGCGACACGGACGTTGGACGAGGCGGCTGAAGCATAACGCCGCGTTTCGTTTGGACGACAGCGACATCTCGCCTATGAACGCCGCCTAACCTGCGACCACGGCCGACACCCAAAGGGCCGGCAACCCGGCCAACCAGCGAAGGGTCCCGGTGGCAAGCAGGTAGAAGCCGTAGTGCAGAAATCCCGTGCCGAAATCGAGGTCCAGCGCCGCCAGCGCCACCGCGGCGCCGACGATCAGAAACGGCGGGGCGACGAAGAACCATCCCCAGATTTCTTTGGGCATCCACGAGTCGGGAAGCAGGGCAAACGCGCCCCAAAGCGCCGCATAGACCAAACCGCACAGGCCGGCTCGGAGCCAAAGCCGCAACCCGCGATGCGGTTCAAGGTCGGCCTCGCGCAGGATCGAGTAGGCCGCGACGGCCAGCGGAGGCGAGACCAGCGCCAGCCCCAACCCACGCAGCAAGGCGTTGTCTCGCAGCGTGTCGCCCAACAGCCAGGCGGCGACCACAACGGCAATCGCGCCCCCGACGCTCAGCGCCAAGGTCACGGGACGGAGGCGCGTCTTCTCGCGCTCGATGGGCTTGCTGACAGGGCGGCCCAACGAGTCCTTCTTGGCATCCGCTGGAGGATCGGGCTCGGCGATCTTCACCTCCTCGGCCACCGGCACGGTGATCTGCCCCTTGCACTTGGGACAATTGCCGGATTTGCCCGCGAACTTTTCGCTGACGCGAAACTGAGTGCCGCAGCCGGGACAAATGACGAGGATGGGCATGGCGAAAGCGGTTCAGCAGCGCTGCGCGGGCGCGGCGCCGAAACGGGATAGGAGCAGGGTTACGATTCGTCGTCCGCCGAGTCGGCCAGGTCGCCCTCGGTGATCATGACGAACCCCTTGGAGGCCAGCGTCTCCAGTCCGGCTTCGATATTATCCACCTGCAGCGCCACGACGGGCCGCCCGTGCGGACGCAACAACAGCGGATACGCCTGAATGATGTTGACCTCGGCCTGCAATAGCGCCGTGCAGACCCGCAGCAGCGGCTGCGGATCGTCCGGCAATTCGACGCCGATCAGATCGGTTTCGACCAACGGCAGGCCGGCCCGCTCCAAAATCTCACGGCCTTGTTCCGGCTGACTGAGCAGAAAGCGGACAAACGCGCACTCCGCCGAATCGACGATTGACAACGCGACGATCCGCACCCGGCTGCCCTCAAATTTACGGACAATTTCCAAGAGTTGTCCGACCTTGTTCTCCAGGAACACGGTGAACTGGCGAATGGCGGGATAGTTCCGCCCGCGCATGGTCGCGAAATCGGTGCTGCCGAGTCCTTCGTAGCTCATCAGGTTGCGACGGGTCCGTGGGGTAAGGGAATCGCCAACTTGGCGCAGCCGTCAGGTTAGGGGATGCCACGGCGCAGGTCAACTTTGGCTGGGAAACGCCAACCATTGCTCCATTGTGCCCGCGGCAATCCCTTGGTCGATCGAACGGGAAGACCGCTCGGTCTGTCTTGCGATCAAGGGGCGTTCAGCGTCTGGAGGGTGTGTCGAGCGACGCGCGGGGCGTAGCGCGTACCGAACGCCACCTCGTCCTTTTGCTGGGCTAGTTGTTGCAGCCGGGGTAGCAACGGCCGGGCGGCTGACCCAAGTTCGTCCACGGCCAACGCCGCATCGAGCGCCACCCAAACGTCGCTGCCGGCCAGCGCCGTCTCCAGCGCCGACAGCGCCAGGCCAACATCGCCCCCGATGGCGAGCCCCCGGGCCGCCGCCACGCGTACACATGGCCACGGATCGTCCAGCCCGCGTTGCAAGATTCCTTTACCGCGATTGTGGTCGCCGGCAAGGCCGACGCCGATCTGGGCCCAATAGCGGACCGCCGGGTCCGGGTCGTCGGCCATGGCGATCAACTCGTCGAGACTTTCGGAGGCGTTTGCACAGGCGTCGGCAACGCGATTTAGACGCTGGAAAAGTTCGTTCGCCGAGGGCTGTGTACGGATCGCCCAGCGGCTGCCGCATTCGGCTTCGCGCCGGACGAGTTCCGCCTCGGGCAGCAGGCCCAAATCGCCAGTGGCGTCGGACCAGCTCAGTTGCTCGGCCCGCAAAGCGAGCAGCGTTTGGCGATGCTGAGGATCGTCGGCCAGGTTGTGCACTTCGTGCGGATCGGCGACCAGGTCGTAAAGCTCCTCGCGCGGTTTGCTCGCGGCAAACGGCTGGGCCGCCTGCGGCAAAGTCCCCTCGGCCAGCGCGCGGCGCAACTCTTGCATGATCGTCGATTGCTCGCCGTATTCCAGATGTTGCAGGTAGGGCTTCCACGGTTGGTCGTTGCGCAGGTACTTCCAGCGAGCCGTACGGACGCCGCGGACGATGTCGTAACGCTCGTCCATGCGGTCGCGGACCAGGTGTTGGAATTCTCGCGGCGGCGCGCCGGGACTCAGGAAATCGTGCCCCTGCATGACGGCCGGCGGCTCGAGGCCGGCGAGCTTCAGCACCGTGGGGGCCAGGTCGATGAGGCTCACCAGGCGGTCGCTTTCGCTTCCCATTGCCGGTCCGCCGAGCGCCCGCGGCACATGCACCAGCAGCGGCACGCGGACGCCCGAATCGTACAGCCAGCGTTTTGCCCGAGGCAGGCCGGCGCCGTGGTCGGACCAGAAAAAGACGATTGTGTTGTCCGCCAGACCGTCGGCCTCCAATTGTTCGAGCATCGCGCCCACCCAAGCGTCCAGGGCCGCGATGCAGTCGTAATAGCGGCCCCATTCTTCGCGCACGGCGGGCGTGTCGGGGTAATAGGGCGGCAAGGTTTGGGCCGCTAGGTCGCGGGAGACTCGCCCGATGCCGCTGCTCACGCTGGCGTGCTTGGCCGGCTGCACCACGGCCGATTCGTGCGTGCCCGTGTAATTGAACACGGCGAAGAACGGTTGATCGGGCCGCGGACGGCGGCGCCAGTGCGCTCGACCGCTCGATTCGTCCCAAGCATCCCTGGGAGGCTCGAATTGATAGTCAGTCTTGCTGTTGTTGGTGCAGTAGTATCCGGCGCGCCGCAGCAGCGCGGGAAAGGGCGCCACGTCCGGCGGCAACTTGGCCCGGCAGCGCATCAAATGTGTGCCGAGCGTGGTGGGATAGACGCCGGTGATGATCGCCGACCGGCTGGGGGCGCAGACGCCGGCCACGGAGCAAGCCTGCGTAAAGCGAAGGCTGCGACGTGCCAGCGAATCGATGTGCGGCGTTTGCGCCACGGGATCGCCGTAACAGCCCAGGTGCGGCCCCATATCTTCGCAGCTCAGCCACACGATATTGGGCCGGTGCGCCGCGGCAACGCCAGGCGACGCCAGTGCGGCCATGACCAGCAGCGCGGCGCTGAATAGGCCGCAAAGTTGTGCGGGACAGGGCCGGCGGTTAAATCGCAAGATGCGCATTAGGAATCGCCCATCAGGTGCAGGTCATCAGTGCCCACCATTCGAGAGCCGCAGTCCCAGGCTCGTTCGGCAGGAGTTGCCGATTTTCTCGCGCACGGTCGGCCATGTCTGCGCCCGCGAAACTTGGCAGGCGAATGGCTCATCTTCCGTGTCGCCCCGGCTAACCAGTTGCCGGGTGCTGAGTTGCGTTGCGGTAAACGACAGCGGCGCACGTGCTGGCACACGATTTGCAAACCACAACTCTGGGGCAGTTTTGGCCCCCACGGCTTCCGCAACCGCATTGACCTCGTAGCGAAGGATTCGGCCATGCAGGTTCCCATTGCCCAGCTTGCCACGGGACTTGTCGGTTCGTTGTTCGGCGGCGGTCGGCAGGCCAGTCACGGTGACGAGGCCACATCTACGCGCACGGTGGAATCGGCCGGCCCCAGTTCAGCTATCTCTCCGGCACAGTACCGCCAGATATTGGCCGAGTTCGACGTTCGTAAAATCTCTCCACGACAGTTTTCGCAGCTCATTGGCGAGTTGCAAGCGACCGGCGAGCTGGAACCGGCGGACGTTCAGCAGTTGCAGGCGATTCGCCTGCAACTGGACGCCGAAGACGCCTCGCCCGATGAGCCGATCGACCTGTTGGGTTGGATTCGCGGCCGCCTGGCTCAGGCCGGACGGGTCACGGCGGCCGACGCGGCAACGGGCGACGCGACACAAGAGCTGACCCGGAAGCTCGCCGCTTTGGAGAAACAGGCGGGCTGGGTCGAACGACTCGACCGGGCGCATCAGGCGGCGCTGGAAGGCCCGCTGGACATGGTTGCCTAGAGCGATTGGGGGCAAGCGCCCGAGCTTTCTGCGCCGTGCGTCGGCCTTGTTCCGCAGCAGGCGACGTCGGTATCCTCCGCGGCCGTTTTTCTCTAATCGGCCCGTTCCGGCAGCCGACCTTTCCAGCAGCCGCCTTTTCAGCAGCCATTGATTCATGGGTTCGCAGGCCGCTATCCGCTGCGCCGTCCCGCGCAAGCTTCGTCGTTGGCCAACGACGAAGCTATGGGCGGCGCTCGTCGCGTGCTCGCTGCAGGCCGCGGTGGGCCGGGCCGGTTCGGCCGACGACGCCTATGCCCTGGCGGCCGGGCACTATGCGCGCGGGCAGTGGCAGCTTGCGGCCGAAGCGTTTGCCTCGTTTGTGGCCAAACATCCGGAACATCGCCGCGGTTCGCAGGCGCTGTTTTATCGTGCCGAGGCGTTGGTGCAGCTCAACGACCTTTCCGCCGCCCGCGAGGTGTTTCAAACGTATTTGGAACGTGCGCCGCAGGACGGCTACACCGTGCAGGCGCGGTTTCGAGCCGCCGAAGCGGCCATGCTGTTGGGCGATCGCGACCCGGCCATCAAAGAGCTCGAGGGGCTGGTCGACGAGTTTCCCGAGGAGAAGTTGTTGGCGTTCGCCTTACCCTACTTAGGCGACATGACGCTGGCCCAGGACCGCCCCGCCACGGCCCAACAATTCTACCAGCGGGCTCTGAAGCAGTTCCCCAGCGGCCCGCTGGCGGATGACTGTCGACTTGGTTTGGCTCGGGCGGCGATCAAGCAGCGACAGTTCGCAATGGCTCGCCCGCTGCTGACAGAGCTAGCCGAGCGCGACGGCGGCGCGCTGGCGGATGACGCACAACTGGAACTGGCGCAATTGGAATACGGCGCCGGAGACGACGAGGCATGCGGCGCGGCCTGCGCACTTTTGGTCAAGCGGTTTCCCACCTCGCCGCTGGTGAGTAAAGCGCACCGCACGCACGCCTGGTCGCTGTTCCGAAGACAGCGCTATGCCGAGGCGCTAGCTAAATTCGAATCGCTGAAAGACGACAGTTCGCTTGGCCTAGAAGCCCGCTACTGGTTGGCGCTGTGTCAGCGCGGTCTGAACGAGTGGCGGCAAGCGGCAGACACGCTCCAGCCGCTGTTGGCGAAATTGGATGGCCAGGCGTGGGAAGAAGGGGCCCGGTTCCACGCCGGCGACAGCTTGATTCGCGCCGGCCAAACCGACTCCGGTCGCGAGATTCTG
>CAYWTU010000208.1:0-6952 GCA_964461275.1 uncultured Pirellulales bacterium
TCACGCCGTAGTTCATGGCGGCGTTGGGGCTGTCGTCGATGTTCAGTTTGCCGATCTTGATCGAACCCTTGTACTCGCCGGCCAACTCCTCGATCATCGGGGCGATCATCCGGCACGGTCCGCACCAGGGGGCCCAGAAATCGACCAGCACAGGCGTCGAGCTGTCGAGCACCTCGGCTTGAAAATTGCCGTCCGTGAATTCTGCAATCTTGTCGCTGGCCATAGGTTGGGTCTCCTTAAAGCGCAAGTTCCGGGGGGCCGGGCGCGGGAATAGTTCTTGTAGTGATGTCTTCGGCCCAGTTCGAGCCAAATTATTAGAACCGACCTGCCGACTGTCAACGCAGCCCCGCTAGCGGTACCATCTGGGGGCCCAGTCGAATTGCCCGTCGCACCGTCGGCAGGGCGGGCGATGTATGGCGACAAAGACGCTTTAGTATCGGAGGGTCCGCCCCGATGTCTGACGACCAACTGCGCTGTCTACTGGTCACTAAAGACGTGGAAGGCAAGGTCCAACGCCAAGTGTCCACCCGGTCGTGGGCCGATCTGCCCGCGGGCGACGTGTTGATCCGCACCCGTTGGTCCAGCTTGAACTATAAAGACGGTCTTTCGGCCAGCGGCCACCCGGGCGTCACTCGCAAGTTTCCCCACGTCCCGGGCATCGATGCGGCGGGCGCCGTGGTGGAATCGACGGCGGCACAATTCCGCCCCGGCCAAGAGGTGATCGTCACCGGTTTCGACCTTGGCCAGAACACCTGGGGCGGATTCGGCGATCACGTGCGCGTCCCGGTCGGTTGGGTCGTGCCACTGCCGCCGGGCCTGTCGCTACGCGAGAGCATGATTTATGGCACGGCTGGCTTCACGGCGGCGCTGGCCATCGAGGCGCTGATGGACACCGGCGTCTTGCCCGACAGGGGCGAAATTGCGGTCACGGGCGCCACGGGAGGCGTCGGCAGCACGGCGGTCGCCATGCTCGCTAGGCTGGGCTACAAGGTGGTGGCCGTTTCTGGCAAGCCCGAGGCGGCCGAATGGCTCAAACAACTGGGGGCTGCCGAAGTCGTGCCGCGCGAGGCGGTTTACGACACCAGCCAAAAACCGCTCGTCGCCGGGCGCTGGGCAGGCGCGGTAGACACCGTGGGGGGGACGATGCTGGCCACGCTGCTCAAACAGGCCGCCCGCGGCGCTTGCATCGCCGCCACCGGCCTGGTCGGCGGGGCCGACTTGCCCACCAGCGTGTATCCCTTCATCCTGCGCGCCGCGCATCTGGTCGGCATCGATTCAGCCGAGTATCCGATCGCTCGCCGCGAGCGAATCTGGTCGCAGATGGCCGGCCCATGGCGTCCGCAGGGCCTGGAAACCATCGCAGCCGGCGAGGTTACGCTCGACGGGCTCGAACCCAAGATCGGCGAAATTCTGGCGGGCAAGGTCCGCGGCCGCGTACTGGTGCGGCACGATTAAAGGCCCGTCGAGGCGCCGCAGGAGACGCAAGCGCAATGGTTCGCCGACTCCAACGTCTGTACCGTGTTGCCTTGTGGTTGCTCGTCGCGGCGCCCGGTGTGACGCGCGGCGCCGAGCCTGTCGCCGATGCGCCGCCGATCATCGCCCCGCTGCAGGTCGGAGCGTTCTGGCCCGTCAATCACCCCACGCATCACGTCCAGGGACTGTGTGTCTCCGACGATTGGTTCTGGATATCCAGCGTCGACAAAGCGAGCAAATCGGGCTGGATATTTCGCGTCGAGCGCGGCACGGGTCGCGTCGCGACCGAGCGCCAGGTGCACATGGGCGATCAATTCCACCCAGGCGGGATGCAATTGCGTCACGGCAAGCTGTGGTTGCCGCTGGCCGAATACCGGCCTCGGTCGACATCGACCGTCTTGACGCTAGACGCCACGACGCTCGATACGCTGGGACAGTTTGCGGTCGACGACCATTTGGGCGCCGTGGCCGTGGCCGACGACGGCCGGGTGTTGGCCGCCAATTGGGACGCCCGGCAGGTTTATGTGTTTGCTCCCGACGGCACGCCGCAGCGCCGCGTTCCGAGCCGGACCGGCGTGGCTTACCAAGATTGGGAATGGCACGACGGCCAACTGTATGCCACCGGTCAGACGTCGCACGCAGGGGTCAAGTCGGCCGTGGTGGATGTCCTCGACCCAGAGACCTTGGCATTGGTAAAGCGTTATCTGCTCCAAGGTCAGGTGCGCTCGGGAGGCACGAATTTCGGCCGCGAAGGCCTGAGCGTCCACCGCGGGAAGTTCTATGTGTTGCCTGAGGACGGCCCGCGAACCACAGTCTACGAATTCTCGCCCGATTAGGGCGATGCGCAGCGCATGAAGTCGCGATTTTTGCGAGGACATGGGCGATTTCGGCAGGCTGGGGCGCCGTCCCATTAGCTTCACTGGGGCGGTTCAGCCGTTTCCGCTCCCCAGCCTACGCCGTTCGCCACGTCGGCGATATGCCTTCGGGACGCGCTGGCTTGGGCCAGGACGTTTTGCTATAGTCCCGCCCCGCGCCGTTTCGGTTCTGGGGCTGCGTTGCGCGCTGCAGAGTCAGCGGTTGGGCAATGACAAAGGTCAAACGATGATTGATTTTTTTTCGCCGCGTTCGGTTTCGCACGTCGTAGCAGGCGCCCTAACGGCGGCTGTTTTGTTGACCGGCGGATGCTCGTCGGGGCGGGGACCGCAGGGCATGTTCACGCGCAAGCCGACCACCATGCCCGGCGTCACCGTCCCCTCGGAATACCAAGAGGAACTGCGGCAACTGGCCAAAACCGCCGGAAAACAGAGCGAAGCCAAGCAGGAAGAAATCGCCCAGCAGTTGGCCAACGGCCTGAAGGCCGAGAAGGACGCCCTGTTGCGAATCGAGGTGCTCCGCTCGATGGGCGCCATGACATGTCCCACGGCCATCGGCATGTTGCGCTTGGGTATGAAGGATCCCGACGCGGATGTGCGCGAAGCGTGCTGCCTGGCCTGGCGGCAGCAAGGCGGACCTGAGGCGATCGAGCTGCTGTCGGCGGCGGCTACGACCGACAGCGATGCAGACGTGCGCATGGCGGCCGCCCGCGCACTTGGCGAAATGGGAGACCGGCGAGCGGTGGCCGCGTTGGGACAAATGCTGGAGGACCGCGACCCGGCCATGCAGTACCGGGCGGTGGCGTCCTTACAGCAAGTGACCGGCCAGGATCTGGGCAACGATGTCAACGCCTGGATCGACTATGTGAAGCAGGGAGCCCCCGAACAGCCGATTTCGTGGGCCTCGCGTATGAAGAACATGCTGCGTTGAAGCCTTCGCTGCTTTTGTCGTCGGGCGCAATTTGCCTATCTTCGACGACCGTTAGTCTGCTTGGAAATCAGCCTCTTCCGCCAGATCTCCCTAGCGCTGTAGGCGGAATTGCATCGGACAGGCGTGCGGCTGCTCCCGCCCGGTTCACCTTGATCCGCACACCCTTCCGAGCCGATACCACTGCTACGACCCCTCGTCCTGCGCGTGTCGCTGCGCCGCTAACGGTGCGCCGACTTCCCCTGTGGCGTGGCCGGCGCTTCGCCGTGTGATTGGGCTCGGCAGACGAACATGTTCACTCGCGACGTTGAGAACAGCATGAGTCGGTGGAATTTTGCCTTTCACGCGGTGTTGGGGCTGGCGCTGAGCATGTGCGGCGCGGCCATCGGCGACGAACCGCAGGAACCGGCCGCAACGAATGCCGGCGAGCTCGAGTCGGCGGTTGATCGGTTGGGCGTCGACGAACCGTCCGACCGCACGGCGTTGCGCGTGGTGCTCGATTCGCGCCGCGAGGATGGCCAGCCGCAACACCAAGCGACCGAGCTGCGGCTGCACGTGGGCGGGGAAACCGTGGCCGATGAGCCGGCCCTGGACGGTACGCCCAGCGAATCTGCAGAACCGGAAACCGTCGAGGACGATCCGCCAACGAACGAGGAACCGTCGGACGAGGAAGCGCCTTCCGACGAGACGGACTCAGGCGAGCAGCCAACGGGCGCCGCTAACGGCCTTCCCAAGCCGCTCGACGTACCGTCGCCGCCGTTGGATCTGGCCACACCGGAATTGAGCCCCCGACTGCTGGAGCTGCGGGCCAAGGTTCGCCGCGTGTTGGGTTATTACTTCAACCGCAATCTGAACACTCGCGACCACAATCCTTGGGAAATGATGCACGGGGTAATCGCCTACGGCTGCGACACCAAGATCCGCCGCGGCGGACCGGACGGGCCGGCGATCAACGGCATCGCCTGGTTGAGCGTCAACGGCGAGTGTCACGGA
Organism: uncultured Pirellulales bacterium; assembly: GCA_964461275.1. Taxonomy (GTDB): domain Bacteria; phylum Planctomycetota; class Planctomycetia; order Pirellulales; family CAYNRE01; genus CAYWTU01. The sequence continues at coordinate 4,267 of CAYWTU010000208.1, forward strand.
GTGCGGCTGCTGACGATCAACCGCCGTGGCGAGCTCGACGCGCAGGTGGGCCAATACGTCCAGGGTCATCCAGGCCAGTTGATGGCCATCTTGGCTCAATGCCACGTGCCGATGAACTATCCCATCGTGTGGAACGGCCGCGACCTTGCGATGCGCGATCTGATCGAAACGGAGATGAAGAGCTGCCAGGCGGGCACGGAACTGACCTTCAAGCTCATCGGGCTGTCACATTACCTGGACACGGAAACAACTTGGAAAGACCACCGCGGGGAAACGTGGTCGATATCGCGGCTGATTCAGGAAGAGATCAAACAGCCGATTCTGTACACCGCTGCCTGCGGCGGCACCCATCGCCTGATGGGACTAAGCTACTGCAATTTCAAGCGGGTCAAAGAAGGGCGGACCATCGTCGGTCAGTTCGCCCGCGCCAAAAAGTACGTACAGGACTATCACCGATATGCGTTCGCGTTGCAGAACCCCGATGGCTCGTTCAGCACCGACTGGTTCAAGGGCCGCCAGAACAAGCCCGACGTCGACCGCAAACTGAAGACGACCGGCCACATTACCGAGTGGCTGGCGTTCTCGCTGCCCGAGGACCAGTTGACCGACCCGCGGATGGTGCGTGCGGTGGACTTCATAGCCACGATCCTCGACAAGGGACGCGATCACAAATGGGAAATCGGCCCGATCGGCCACGGGTTGCACGCCTTGCGAATCTACGATCGTCGTTTGTTCAAACCGCTCGACGTGCCCGCGAGCGAAGAACCTGAGACCAACCAATCGCCGCAACCGCTGGCCGCGGAAGCGGGCGACCCCCCGACGGCGGAAATGGCGGCCACCGATCGCGACAAAGACCAGCGGACCGCCGCCGACCGGCGATCTGCCAAAGACGCGCCGGACGAAAGCGCGGCAATTGATGAAGTTGCTGCGCCGGTCGATGGCGACGAGCCTACGGCGGGCGTAGATTCTGGCAGCGTCGAGATCGAACCGACCGCAACTAGCGACGAGAACTCCGAGGACAAGTCCGACGCCAGCGCCGTCAACCCCGAGGCGTCTGCAACCGTCGCACCAACAGCCGCTGCACCGAGGTCGCGGCCCGCTTTGACTCCTGCCAGGCCCGACGCCAAGTCCAACCAGGCGGCTGATCGACGCATCGGCCAACCGGCGCCGCCTGCAACCTCCAGCGAGGCGACTTTGCCGCTGCAGTTCCGTCGCCGCAAGGCCACGCCCGCCAACCCATTCCGCGACGAAGAGCTACGAATGGGCGGCCGGACTCGGACGCTTCGATAGTGGCCGCGGTACGGAAGCTGGAATTTCGTGCCGCATCGCGGCGTCGATTCACCAGGAGGCCTGCAAAGTCAGGGTCTGGCCCCCTGCATTGACTTTGCAGTTCTCCTGGTCGATTCACCTGCCGACTCACTCTCGATGACGGCCGGTGTTACAATGAGGCCCCATCGTCGCGATGTCGGCGACCGAAGGTGTTTGCCCATGTGTTCACGGGCGCCGCGGAGCTGTCTGGAGACACAACACGGTCATGTCACTGTGGCGATTGGTTTGGCGTAGCCTGTGGCATCATCGCCGTGTGAACCTGGCGGTGCTATTGGGCGTGGCTGTGGGCGCGGCCGTGTTGACGGGCGCTCTGTTGGTGGGCGATTCGGTTCGAGGCAGCCTGCGGCAACTGACGTTGGAACGGTTGGGGCGGGTGGACCACGCGTTGGCCGGTGAGCGTTTCTTTCGGGCCGCGCTCGCCGACGAGCTGGCTGCGACTCTCCAGGCCCAACAGCCCGGCGCGGCGGTGCAACTGGCGCCGGTCGTGCTGGTCAGCGGCACGCTGACCAGCGGCAATGGCCAGCGCCGGGCCAGCCGCGTGACGGTGGTCGGCTCGGATGAGCGATTCTGGCAACTTACGCCGGCCGACGCGCCGGCGCCTGCTGGGCCACTAATTGTTCCCGCCGAGGGGCGGATTGTGCTCAACGAGCCGCTGGCCCGGGAACTGCAAGCCGAGATCGGCGACGACATCATCTTGCGGATCGGCGAGGTCAGCGCTATCCCGGCCGACAGTCCACTCGGCCGCAAGACCGAAACAGTCCGCAACCGACGGCTGATGGTGGCCGCGGTGATTCCGTCCCGCGGCCTGGGGAGCTTCGCCTTGGCTCCCAGCCAGCGCGAGCCTCGCAATGCCTTCGTCGCCGCCGAAACCTTGCAGGCAATGCTGGAGCAGCCCGGCCAGGTCAATGGACTGCTCCTGGCGTCGGACGGCGCCCTCGACGTGCAGGTTGTGAACGCGGCCCTGCCGGTGACGCCCGCCGACCTGGGCGTGCGGATCGACGCCGTGCCGCAAGGGTACGTCGACGTGACGCAGGAGCGGATGCTGTTGGACGCGGCGGTGCGAGAAACGGCGCTGAGCAGCGGCCGGGCGGCAGGCCGGGTGGTGCAGCCGGTGCTGGCGTACTTGGCCAACACCATTGCCGTTGGCGAGGCGCAGCTGCCGTATTCCACCGTGGCCGCCCTCGATTTTTCGGATGAGCCGCCCTGGGGGCCGTTTCTCGATGCGCAGGGCGCCGCCGTCCCGCCACTAAAAGGCGACGAAATTGCACTCAATGCTTGGGCGGCTGAGCAACTTGCGGCCAAGCCGGGCGACACGGTCCGGCTAAAGTACTTCGAACCCGAAAGCACGCACGGCGCC
>CAYWTU010000209.1:0-6951 GCA_964461275.1 uncultured Pirellulales bacterium
AGAATTGGTCGTCGCCAAGCTCGAGCCCTACCTGCTGGCCCACATTCCCGGCAGCCGTGGGCCGCTGGTTATTGAGCAGTTTCCGTCCGGACATTCCAACCTGACGTATTTGGCCAGGCTGGGTGACGAAGAACTGGTGCTCCGTCGGCCGCCGTTTGGCAGCAAGGTAAAAAGCGCCCACGACATGGGGCGGGAATACCGAGTTCTGTCGAAATTGCACGCGCATTATGCCCCTGCTCCTGCGCCGCTCGTTTATTGCGAAGACCCCGAGCTGCTCGGCGCGCCGTTCTATGTGATGCGGCGGGTCCAGGGAATCATACTCCGCCGCGATCCACCCGAAGGACTCTCGCTGCCGCCGGAAACGGTGCGGCGAATGGGTCTGTCGTTCATCGACAACCTGGCCGACCTGCATGCGCTCGACTATCAGGCCATTGGCCTGGCCGATCTTGGCAAACCGGTCGGCTACACCGAACGGCAGGTGAGCGGCTGGATCCAGCGTTACGCCGGCTCGCAGACCGATGATATTCCTGAGGTGGATGCCGTCTCGCGATGGCTGACTGAGCGCCTTCCCCAGGACGAGCTGGCCTTAGGAACGACCGGCGCCACGCTGGTGCATAACGACTATAAGTTCGACAACGTCGTCCTGTCGGCCGACGACGTCACGAAGTTGGTCGGCGTGCTCGATTGGGAAATGTGCACCGTAGGCAATCCGCTGACCGACCTGGGAACGGCCATCAGCTATTGGATCGACACCCACGATTCGCCCGAAATGCAACTCATCCGTTGGGGTCCGACCACCTTGCCGGGCAGCCTGACGCGAACGCAACTCGTCGAGCGTTACGCGCAGCGGACGGGGCGCGACGTTTCGAACGTCGTGTACTATTTCACGTTCGCGCTGTTTAAGACGGCGGTCATCGCCCAACAGATTTACTACCGCTACCATCATGGGCACACGCAGGATCCGCGGTTTGCGTTTTTCATCGAGGCCACGAAGATCCTCGTCCGCGCGGCGCACGAGGCGACGCAAACAGGCCGAATCTGACACGAGTCTCGTGGAGAAGTCGTGGCGGAATCGATTGGCGGAGAGGAATTCCCCTTGGGCTGGGGCGAAGTCCAACCTTGCTTATCTATTCGCCAACTCCCCAGGCCGCGACCGCCAAGGCGGTCCAGCCGGCGATCAGAGCCACGCCACCGATCGGTACGATGGCCCCCAACCACGCAGCGCCGGTGAGCACCAGCGCGTAGAGCAATCCCGAGAATATCAACACGCCGGCCAACAGCAGCCAGCCGGCCAAGGTGGCCGCCTTAGGCCGCGACGTGCGCCGCGCTACGGCGCCCACCGCCACCAGCGCCAGGGCGTGGTACATCTGATAGCGGACAGCCGTCTCGAAAGTTTGCAGGCGGCGTTCGGGGGCGGCGGCGGGGCGTTGACCCTGCTCGCCGGGCGGCTCGGCAACGTTTTCCGCCCGGCGGTTCAAATATCCCTCCAGGCCGTGCGCACCAAACGCGCCGGTAGCCACGCCTAATGCCCCCAGCAGACAGCCCAACGCGATCCAATGACGGGAATTCATCATTCAACTCTCCTTTGCCTAGTCAGCATGGCGTGTGGGCCGCGGACTGGCAACTGCTGAGAAGTCGCCCCCAAAACGCCACACGGGCAGCGGATGCTGCCCGTGTGGTTCGGGGGAGCGACGGACTTGAGAGCAAACCTAGGGCACTAGGGCGTTTGCGAAGTGCCTAGGATCAGTTCTTCTTCCTCTTCTTGAATGATGATCCGCGGTGTGACCATCATCATCAGGCTCTGTGTCTCGCGGCCGATGCCCACGTTTTTGAACAGCCGGTTGACGTAGGGAATTTTGTTCAACATCGGCACGCCGAACTCGTTGCGGCCTTCGCTGAGACGCTTGATGCCGCCCAAGAGGACCGTGCCGCCGTCGGGCACGCTGACGGTGGTTACCACGGTGACGAACGAAAACGTGGGCAATTGCACCGTGGTGCCTGAGCTGGTCGTCTCGCGGCGATTGGTGCGCCCGGTGGTGTTGTCCTGCGGCCCTTGGTTGCTGGTGTCTTCGACGGTGGAACTGGTTCCCTCGAAGGTGAACGTGTTCACTTCACCGATGTTGCTGAAGAACGGCACGATGGTCAGACGCACGAACCGCCGGTCGCTGGTCACCACGGCCTGCACGGACAGGAACGTCCCTTCGTTGAGCACCACGATCACCGGCTGCTGGGCCGCGGCGAAATCGCCCACCACCGGCACCACGCTGACCACAAATGGGCTCTGCGAGACGTCAGCCACCGAGGCGGTCTGACCGTTGAACAGCGTCACCTTGGGCGCCTGCAATACGTTGCTGCGGCGATCGCCTTGCGCGGCGTTGATCACAAAGAAGGCTTCGATGTCGCTGAGGATGGCGAAACCCAACTGAGCCCCGGCCGCCGGGTCGAAGCCGCCGAACTGCGGCACCGCCAGGCCGAAGCTGCCCTGCCGGAAGGGAATGTCCAAATCGCCCGTGAAGGCGCCCGTCTGTCCCACGCCGACGGTCACGCCCTTGCCGTGGTCGCGGTCCGACGTGTCGCGCGCAACATCCTGGCCGGCGGTGGGCTCGCCGAGCGGTTTACCGAACACTTGGAACGGCTTGTCGGTATCGTCGTCGACGTCAAAGTCAAAGTCCACGCCCATCCGCTCAAAGAAGTTGTCGTTGAGCGTGATAAACCGCACTTCGATAGTTACTTGCAGGTCTTGCAAGCGACGCAGTTGCTCCAACAACTCGACGATCTCCTCGTGAACCTCCTGGGTCTGGTTGATGACCAGGCTGAGGTTGGTCTGGTATTCGCTGATGGTGCCGTTGCCGCCAAGCTCTTCCCAGGTGTCGGGCTGCACGGTGGTCTGAACCAATTCAATCAGGCTCTCGAAGTCGGCCATGCTGCCGCCGCCGAGGCCGCCGGGCCCCTGGCCCATTGGTTGTCCGCTCCCCGCGTTGCCGCCGGGGACGCCGCTGAGCGACGACAGGTTGGCCATCACCGAAGGGTCGATGACGGCGTTGGACTGGGCGCCGGTGGCGCTGGCCAGCACGGTTTGCGGCGCGCCTCCGGGCTGCGTCATGTTCAGGTTGCCGTGCGCGTCTTGAATGGCGCCGGCCAGGCCGACCTTCGAGGTGGGGACGAAATTCGGAATGGGAATCACCAGGTCGGCCACGTAATACGTCTTCTTCCAGAGCTTGCCGCGACGCGACTGTTCGCTGGTGATCTTTAGCACCTCGTCCTCAATGACGTAGTTCAGGTGCAGTTCCTCTAAGATCAATTTCAGCGCACTGCGAAGTTGAATTTCGTGGAGGAGCTTGATCGTCACTGGCGTGTCGGTGGTAACGCCCTCTTCGGCCAAGCCGGTCTGGTCGAGCACGATGTTGATGTCGGTCAGCTTGCCCAGGTAGTCGATCACCTTGGCCAGCGGTTCGCTCTCAAACTCCAACGAGACGTTGCTCCGCAGCTTCTGCATGATCTCCAGCTCACGGGGCGAGCGCGGCGGGGCCTCGCCCGGCGCCAGCGGTTTCCGCTTGGTGACGACATCGTTCCAGCGTTTGCCGTCGTAGGAGACAGGGACGGTGTCGTCGAACGGAATGGAGGCCCGGTCGACCGCTCCCATGGCGTCAACAAAACCTTGCTCCTTCAGGTCGCGCACTTCCACATTGTTTCGCAGTCGGCGGACCATCTTGCTATGGACCGTCAACTGCTTGACGATCGGGTGTTCGCTGTCGAGCTCGCGAAGCTTGCGCACCAGCAGCTCCGCCTCGGCGTACCGCTCTTGGTCCATCAGTTTGTTGTGTTCGTCGACCAGTTGGGCGATGCGGCTGTCGACCTCAATCTTGTGCTTGCGGGAACGCTCGTTGTCGCCGCGCACCGAAGCGTTCTTGGCGTCCAGATCGATCCGCGATTTATTGTCTTCCACAAACCGCTCGGCCTCCGCTCGACTGCGCTGGACGCGACGAAGCAAAATCTCTTTTACCGGCGCCTCGACGTCCTGCTTTTCGACGTGTTCCTGCGTTTCCTGATACATCTTGAGAGCCATCTGCGGGTCGCGTTCGACCATCGCCCGGGCCGCGGCCAAGCGGTTGGCGATGTCGGCCTGCAAGGCCGAAGCGGCCACCTGAGCGGCGCCTGCGGCGGGTGGTTGCAGACGGCCCGGCGGAACGGCCTCCGTTGGTTCGTTGTTGTCGGCGCCCGACAGCCGGTTGAGATGGGCGTCGAGCTTGGCCTGATCGGCCGGTTCCAACTGATCGCGGTATTGATTGGCTTGCCGGAAGTATTCGAGGGCCTGTTTGCCGCGGCCGTTGCGTAGCGCCCCCTCACCCAGCGAGAACAGGTCGGCCCCGGCGCCGTCGGCGGCGGAGTCTTCCGTCGGGCCGTCGGCCGAGGGCGCCCTGGGAGCGCTCGACGTCGTGTCCGGCTCCCCCTCTTCAAAGGCAAATCCGCCGTCCGCGTCGGTCGCCGGCGCAGGTTCGTTTTCCTCAATCGCCTGAGCGGGCACGTTGCGGGTGGAGTCGGCGGCTGGGGCGTACGCGGCGCGCTCCACTCCGCCGTTTGGCTTGGCACGGTCAATGGCGGCCACATCGCCGCCGTTGTTGCGCAGCGTTGCAATCTGCTCCATCACTTCGCTAGCGCCTTGACTGGCCACCGGGTCGCCGCCGGCCGCTTGAGCGCTTTTGGCCAGCCGTTCGGCAGCGGCCAGGTCACCGTGCCCCAATAGCCCCTCGGCCTGTTGGACCATAAACAGCGAATAGCGTCGCCGATATTCGTCGGCGCTGGCGCCCTGCCGATTCAATTCGGCCAAGGCCTGATGCTGTTCCACGGCCTGACGAACCTTGGCAGGTGAATCGTCCAGGGGAGCGAACTGGGCGCCCGACGCCTCGGCCTGCGCGGCCAAGTCGACGCTGCGCCGCAGATCGCCGACGGCGAGCGCTCGCCGAGCCTCCAAGAGTAGGTTCGGTGGCGGAGCACCGTCCGAGACCTCCGCCGCGGCGGGTTGCTTGCGGGGGGCGCGAATGGCGTCGATTACAGGATCAAGGTCGTCGCCAGCGGGTGGAGCGGCGGCTTGCTCGCGACCAAACGGCGCCGCCTGCATGGGGTGAACGGTCGCAGGGGTCTGAGCCACGGCGGGAGCGCCGGCCCCTTCATGCAGGGGCGGCACACGGCTGCCGGCCACCTGCAAGTCAGCCCACAGCTTGGCGGGCGAGTCTTCGCCGAGTTCAAACGTCGCGACGGCGGCGGCCGCCTCGCGATAGTAGTGTTCGGCGGCAACCAGATTCTTGCGGGCCAGTTCGCTACGGGCCTTGGCCAACTGACGCAGGGAGATCGCCTTGGGGTCGGTGAGCGAATTGACCACCGGCGGCGCCTCCGTGGAATTGCCGATCGATTCCCGGGCGCTGAACGGATCGGCGGGAACTGCCCCGCTGGGTTCGACGGCCGATGACGGAGCGAACTTATCGCTGGGTTTGGCCGACTTTTTGCCGGTGCGCATCTTTTCGAGGTCGCGGCGGGCCTTTTTAGGCGTGTCGCCGAAGAACGTCACGTTGTATCGCAGATTCAGACTCTCCGCCTGGGAGATCAACGAATCGGCGATTTCCAGCTTGCTTTCGTCCATGGCCTGTCGTGCGCGGGAAAGCAGCGAAGCCGCCGTTTGCCGCGGATCTTCGGCCTTGACGCTCTTGGCCTGGCCTAAGGTGGAAAAGGCAAGGTATGTGGTGGGCGGCCAGGCGGCGTGGGCGCAGGGCGCCGTGGCGCCGGCCAGCGATGCGGCCGCAACCATCCATCCAACGTGCGTTCGAAACGTGGCGTTCAACGCAATCTCCTTTCGCATCTCCGCACTATCTCGCCGCGTCGTGCGGCGCCACCTGCGGGCGGCATTCATGCTCGCTGCTGGCCGCGATGCGCACTTGGCCGGTTGTGTCCCGAAGGAACCCAATCGACGCCCGCGCCATCTCGGAAACCAACCGAGCCTTATACGTTTGGAAAGTCGCTTCCACCGACTCGACCGCGCGAATCATTCGTGAACGCTACGGTCCACGGACTCGTGTTGGCCGAATTGTCGGGGACGAAGTGCCGGCCCAGAGGATGGGCGCACGCCGTCGCGCAGACATGCGGTAGAAGAGGGCGGTGTAAATACCGACGACCAACGGGCCGGTCAAGGGCAGTTGGCCGTTCCGAACCGGGCGCCGAACGAAAGCACGCTTGCGCGCGGGCTGCCCAATTTACCCGGTTCACCTCGGCCGAGCATCGGTCCAGCCGACGCGGGAATTTAGGCCACGGGGGGAACCTGCCGCGTCGGACGGGAGGAATGACAGCGGACTACTGCGGCGCCGGATGGCTACTCCACGGTAACGCTCTTGGCCAAGTTGCGGGGCTTGTCCACGTCGCAACCGCGCATCACCGCCACGTGATACGAAAGCAATTGCAATGGAATGGCCGTCACGATCGGCTGCAAGAAATCTTCGACTGCTGGGACGTGAATCACGTCGTCGGCCAGTTTCGCGACGCGCGTGTCGCCTTCGCTGACCACGGCGATCACTGGTCCGCCGCGGGCCTTAATCTCCTCCAGATTGGCCATCACCTTGTCGTACACGACGCCATGCGGCACTAAGAACACGCTCGGCGTGTGCTCGTCAACCAAAGCGATCGGACCGTGCTTCATTTCCGCGGCAGGGTAGCCTTCGGCGTGGATGTAGCTGATTTCCTTGAGCTTCAGGGCCCCTTCCAGCGCCGTGGGAAAATTGTACTGCCGGCCCAGGTACAGGAAGTTGTTGCACTCGGCGTATCGGGACGCGATTTCCCGCACCTGTTCGTTGCACTCCAGGGCCTGCCGAATTTTGTCGGGCAGCGACTGCAATTGATCGATCATCTCGATCCCCTGGCCGAAGCTGAGGTGCCGCATCCGGCCGAACAACAACGACAGCATCG
>CAYWTU010000210.1:0-6939 GCA_964461275.1 uncultured Pirellulales bacterium
GGCAGATTTGCGCTAAGCTAAGCGATGACGGCGGGCGGTCGTGGGGCGAGCCGATCGTGCTCCGTGGCGACGGCGGCTGTCGCGATTTGGGGTACACGCAAAGCCGTCAGCGAACCGACGGCCACGTCGTCACGGTGTATTACGTCGCCGACGCCCCACAGTCCGATCGCTATATCGAGGCGGCCATTTGGCGGCCGTAGCCGAGGCCCAGCGGTGTAGAGCTTATGACGCCGCGTCACCTAGCCAGTTCTCGAACTGCTGGCTGTCCAGTTTGGCCTGGGCCCGCCGCCAGCGATTGACGCCGTACTCCCAAAAATCGAAATCGATGCGCGAGATCCGCGTCTGGATGGCCGCCCACAGGGCCCAACCGAAGTCGGAGACGATCATCTGCAGTTTGACGCGAGCCACCAGTGCCGCCTCGTGACGCCCGAAATACGCCTGGCACAGTTCGGCAATTTGCTCGACGCCATATTCTTGCTCCTGACAGGCGTTTCCCAACTCGAAGCACGGATCGTTGTTGCCGCTGTACTCGAAGTCGACGATCCGCAGGGTCTGTCCGTCGTCGATCAAGTTGCCGGCCAAGAGGTCGTTGTGACAGGGGACCTTGGGCAGCGGCCGCCTTGCCAGTGCGCGCTGAATCCTCGCCATCTGGTCGAGCCGCTCGTCCAGGCCGTAGGGGACGTCGGCGCCCAGGCGGTCAATCGTTTCCAAGTACAGATCGGCCAGCGCCAGCATGTCGAAGTCGTGCAGGAACCTTGGTCCTGCGTGCAGGGTGCGCAGCGCCTGCGCCAGCCGGGCCGGCATCTCGGGGCGGTGCAAATCGTGCTGACAAAGCGTGACGCCGGCAATGTGTTCGAGCACCATCACCTGGCAGTCCGCCAGATAAAAATGCACCCGCGGGCCTACGCCCGCTTGGGCCGCGACTCGGGTGTTGTGATGCTCATTATCGCGGTCGATGGCCAACAGATCGGTCTGCTCGCCGGGGATGCGGACCACGAACGCCTGGCCGTCCACGTGCACGCAAACGTTGGTGTTGGTCAGCCCGCCGCTCAGCGGCGTGACACGAACGTTGCGTCCGCGCCAGTCGGGAATTCGGGCGATGATTTCGTCGATCGTAATCGTCATCGAAAGACCGTCGCGCTAGCGAACTCTAATGCCCGATGGCGTAATACGTTTCGTAAATGTGTTGTGCCTGGCGGCGTGCCGTGGACCAATCCCAGGCGGCCTCAGTGAACCGGTCGGGCGATAGACTGCGAACGTAGGACGACGGCTGCGGGTCGAGCAGGGCCTCAACAAGGTGCCGACCAATGCCCGCCGACCCCGAGACGCCGTGCGCGTTGCACCCGCCGGCCATGACGAACCCCGGTACGCGGCTGCTTTCGCCCAAAATGAATCGTCCGTCGGGAGTGAACGTCGGCCAGCCCTTGAACACACTGCGCACGCCCAACTCTTGCACGGCGGGAAACAACGGCGCCATGAGCGCGCCGAAGTTTCCCAGCACGTCCCAGTCCTCGCGAATCGCCGGCGCCGATTCGCCCAGGCGATACGCGCTGGGGAGCGACGACAATGCCTGCGGTTCCCAGCCGCCCAAAAGCAGCGAGTTCACTTCCGCTCGGCCGTACAGTGTGGCGTCTGGGACGCGAAACGCCGGCAGCGTCGGCTCGATCCCCTGGCAGTGCACCGTGACGAAGTATTCGTGTCGAACCGGGACGATGGGCAACTCCAGGCCCGTCAGCATGGCGATGTGATAGGCATGCGCGCCGGCGGCGTTGATGGCGTACCGGCAATGCGCCGCGCCGCGATTGGTCGTCACCGCTTCGACGCGTCCGTTGACGAGCGAAACGCCCTCAACTCGGCAATTGGTGACGAAGCGAACGCCGCGAGCCTGGGCGTGATGGCGGTAGCACATGGTCAGGTCGTACGGCTGGATGTAGCCGTCGCTCGGACACCACAGCACCGCCTTGGCGACGTCGAAGTTCATCGCGGGCCATTTCCGAGCGGCGGCGGAGGCGTCGAGCCATTCGACCGAAAGCCCCGCCTCGTGAGCCACCGCAGCCAACCGGCGGAATTCGTCGACGCGCTCGTCGCACAGGGCCACGCGCAGGCTGCCCACCTGGCGCCAGTCGGGCCGAACCTCAGGATGCTGTTGAAGGCGGCTAAAGGTTTCGACCGACCACATGGCCAGCCGGGTTCGCTCCAGGCTCGAACGCACTTGGCCCACCAGACCGGCCGCTTGTGAACTGGTGACGGCTGCCAGCGACGGCTGCTCCTCCAGCAGCACGATATCGGTCTCTCCCGCTTCGGCCAGGCTATGGGCCACGGCGCAACCGACGGCGCCGCCGCCGACGATCACATACTTGGCGTCCGGCATTGGCGAATTCATGCGCGCAGCCCAACGCAGCCTGGGTGAAGTCCCGCAGGACGATAAGAAGACGGCATCGTACCGCCAAGGCGAACGATTCTGCAAACCGATCGGTGAACCAACCCGTCGGCGGGTCGGCGCCGCAAACCCGGGTCACTTGCCCGGGTGCTAATGATACGACACACCTTGCCACGGCTTAGCCCCCCGTCACTGACGGGGGGTCGGAATCAGCAACGGCACTTGTTCGCGCGCGTTGCCAAGCGATCGAACGAATCCTTCCGGTCTGGAATCGTCGCGCCTCCCGGAATCGTGCAGGGCTTTTTAGTCCCACCACCACTGGCCTTCGGCCAGTTGCAGTTTCAGCTCTTCGCGGGCCTTTTGCAGCTTGCCCCCTTCGTCGGAAAGCAGATTCGACGAATCGAGCGCCAGCTCGGGTTGCATGGTTACGCCGCCTCCGACGGGCGTCATCAGCCGATTGCCCCGCCAGACGCTGGTCACCACCGTCTCGACCTGGACCGGAGTGTGGTACGTTTCGACGGGCAGCATTTCCTCCCGATGAAACGTTTCCGCCCGCCACTGGGCCTGCTGGTAATAATCCTGTTGCTGAATGTGAGCCGCCACGATCGACAGATCGATCAGATTGCGCAATTGGGCGTAAACCGGTTCCTTTTCGGCCAGTTGCGGGTACTTCTGGGTGAAATGGTAGACGAACTGCTGGCTGGCCTTGTTGGCGGTTGCGGCACGGCGCCGCTCGCCGCCGCCGGCGACCACTTCATCTTCACCGACCAGTTTCACGCCGTCGCCCACCAGTTCCATGGCCAAAGCGTCGTCGCTAACTTTGACGCATTGATAGTCGGGCGTGAAATACCAACGCTGCAAGGCGTTGCGGCCCACGTCCGAGGCCTTGGCCCGATCGACGTAGCTGTCGAGTTTGACGGGCGGTTTTTCCAGCCCGATGCCGATCAATTTCATCCGATAGTCGGCTTCGACCAAGACCTGCGCGAAATGCGTCTTGGGTGAGACCCCCATCACGCGGACATTCTGCATTCCCATGCTGGTCCGCAGCCCTTCGACGATCTGATCGGTCTGGTCGGGGGTCGCCTGCGCGCCCACTTGACGCAGAAAATCTTGCATTCGCTGCAAGCCCTCGGGCGTGGGGTCGATCGAGCAGCCGATAACGCCGGTCCCTTCCATGTCAGGCGGGAATGCCCGCAACGCCACGATCAGGTCTTCCAGCATCAGCACGGGGTGGCCGCTGTACATGCCGCGGGCGCGGCCGGCCAGGTCGCTGGTCCAGCCTTCGGCTGGCCCGGCGAGAACGACATCTTTGGTGTCCGGGTAATAGAACACGTACCGCACGCGGGTCAGCCCGGCTAGATGCAGCATTTCTCCGGTGGGCGGTTGATCCTTGCCAATCCGCGACTGCAGCTCGCGCTCCAAGCGCGTCAGCGAGACCTTGCGGAGCCTGCTGGGCGCGGCCAAGGCCGGTTCAAGCGCCGCCTTCGAGGCCGCCATCCTCTCGCGCATCAGTTGGCCGGTCGGATCTTCGAACGTCTGCTTGCGCAGCACCCCTTGGGCGTCGACGACCACACCGGCGGCCTGTTGTAATCCGCCAACTTGTGCTCGCAGCGAAGCTGGCGCCACCAGCAACGCACTTAGCATTAGCGCCGCAAGCGCCGCCGCACGTCGGCATCGAAGGACCGTTGCCATGAGCCACCTTCTCCCGTCACGCACCAAAGGAATTGTCCGAGGCGCTCCCACCGAGGCCGCACGCGCGCGGCGTCCGCCGATGGGAGCGGGGTTTAACAAATGGACGCGACCCAAACGTTACGCCATCGCTGGCCGGTACCGTCTCGGGCCTTTGCTCGAGCTTCGGCTCGTTCCGCTAAGCCGTTGCCACCAGAGGATTTGAGACCAACCATTGCGACAGCGCATGGGCCCACCGCAGCTTCGTCTCATCTATCGATGTTAGTTGGGCAAACTGCGTAAATCAAGAAATGCAGGCGATTTGTGCGGCAGCGAGCCGATCGCGGCAATTCGATCGAACAATCGACCATGAATTACTTAAGTTGTTTCGTATTTTCATCTTACGAACAAATGCGTTTGCTATCGCTGACCGGCGTACGCCCCTCGGCCGTTCCCGTTTCGCGATCGCCAGCCGCCCGCGTTACCCCCCTCGGCAGGCCGACTTCGGGCCGGCGGGCTGGCCAGCAGGCGGTAGTTGCCGGCGCCAAGCAACTCGTCGATCCGGCTGCGCATTTCGGGCGAAATCTCAACCTTCAGGCGGTTGCTGGTGCAGCGCACGCGACTGCCGTCGGCCAGGTACAGCATCAGTTGCAACTCGCATCGGCCGGGATACCCGCGGAGAATTTCATACAGCGCGCTGAGTTGTTGGGGGGCTTCAGCCGACTCCTCGACACGGATGGCAATACCACGGGTAAACCGCGCCGAGGCTTCCGCCAAAGGGATCACCTCATTGACGATAAGGTTGGCTTCCTCGCTCCCCACGCGCTTGTCGATGGCGCCTCGCAGCAGCACGACCGCGTCGGCGGAAATCTGTTCGGCAAAGCGGGCGTATTCCTCGGGCCAGACGATGCTGCGCAAGACGCCCGCAGTGTCCTCCAGGTCGAACATCACGTATTTGGTGTTGGTCTGACCGGGTCGAGGATTTTTGGTGTGCGAGTATTTGAGCGAGGCCAACATGCCGCCCACGGTCACTTCGGCGCGGTTCGGTTCCGCCGCGGCCGTTACGGTGGTGTGGGTGGTGTACGTTTCCAGTTCGCGTTCGTACTCGGCCAGCGGGTGACTGCTGAGATAGAAGCCCAGCACCTCTTTTTCGTGGGCCATCTGGTCGCGCGGCTCCCAGTCGGGAACGTTGGGGAGCGGCTGCGCCACGTCGGCCGCATCTTCTTCTTCGTCGATGGCGTCGAAGAGCCCCTTCTGGCCACTGCGACGGTCGGCGTGTTTGCTGGCGGCGCCTTGCATCGCTTTCTCCAAGGCGGCGACCATCGCCGGTCGGGGCCCTCGGCCGACCGCGTCCAGCGCCCCGGCCTTGACCAGCGATTCGATCGCCGCGCGATTGACCAGGCTGGGGTCCAACCGTTCGCAGAAGTCGTACAAGTTGCGGAACGGGCCGGCCTGGGCTCGGGCGGCCACAATCGCGTCGGCCGCCTGGCCACCGCAACCTTTGATGGCGGTTAGTCCGAAGTGGATATTCCCATCCGCCACGGTGAATTCACCGCAACTGGTGTTGATGTTCGGCGGCAGAACGGCGATCTGCATCCGCCGGCAGTCTTCGATGTGCTCGACCAGCGAATCCTTTTTCTTGAAGTTGCGGCCCGTGATGTCGCCGCACAGCAAGGCCGCCATGAACTCTACGGGATAGTGCGCCTTGAGGTAGGCCGTCATGTAGGCGATGAGGGCGTAGGCGGTGGAGTGACTCTTGTTGAAGCCGTAGCCGGCGAAGTTCTGCACCAGCTCGAAAATCTCCTCGGCGTCAGGTTTGCCCATGCCCTGCGCGACGCTGCCTTGGATAAACTGTTCGCGAAACTTGGCGATGTCCTCGTGTTTTTTCTTGCTGATGGCTTTGATGCAGCTATAGGCGCTGGACAGCTCGATGCCCCCCAGTCGGTTGAGGATACGCATCACCTGCTCTTGATACACCATCACGCCGTGGGTCTCTTCCAAGACGTCGCGCATCACGGGATGCTTGTACTGCGCCTGCTTACGGCCGTGTTTGACCTGGATGTAGTCGTCGACCATGCCGCCTTCCAAGGGCCCCGGGCGGTACAGGGCGTTGGTGGCGATCACGTCGCGAAAGTGGTCGGGCTTCATGCGCTGCAAGAGGTCGCGAATGCCGCCGCTTTCCAGTTGGAAAATACCCTTGGTCTCGCCGCGGCAGAGCAGATCGAACGTCGGTTGATCGTCGAGCGGGAACTGGTAGGGATTGACGCGCTTTCCGGTGGTCTGCTCGATGAGGTCGACCGCCTTGGCCAAGACGGTTAGGTTGCGCAGGCCCAAGAAATCCATCTTCAACAGGCCGGCCGCCTCCACGTCTCCCATGGCCCATTGCGTGATGACTTCCTCCTTGCCCTGCACCCGCTGCAAGGGGACGTACTCCACCAACGGCCGATCGGCGATCACCACCGCTGCCGCGTGCGTGCCGACGTTGCGGGCGAGCCCTTCGATCTTTCGGGCCAAGTCCAATAGCTCGCGAATATCGGGACTGGCGTCGTAGGCTTGTTTCAAGTCGGCGCTCTTTTGCAGCGCTTCGTCCAACTCGATGCCCAACTCCTCGGGCACCATGGCCACGACCTTGTCGACGTCGGGCACGCTCATCCCCAGCGCCCGGCCTACGTCGCGAATGGCCGCCCGGGCCGCGAGGGTGCCGAAGGTGCCGATTTGGGCCACGTTCGCCTCGCCGTAGCGGTCTTTGACGTATTGAATCACCTCGCCACGGCGATCCTTGCAAAAATCGATGTCGATATCCGGCGCTTCCTTGCGGTTGACGTCCAGAAACCGTTCGAACAACAGGTCGTACTTGATCGGGCAGACGTGACTGAGCCCGAGCGCATAGG
>CAYWTU010000211.1:0-6930 GCA_964461275.1 uncultured Pirellulales bacterium
GCCTCGATCGCCACCTTGGCTTCGTGCGACGCCTTGTGGGCCAGCATCGGCTCGCCCGCCACGTCGCCAATCGCCAGAATGTGCGGATCGGCGGTGCGCAGCCTCGCGTCATGCAACACGAACCCCCGCGGATCCAACTGCACTTTGGTGTTTTCCAGGCCGATCCCACGGCTGTTCGGCCGCCTGCCCACCGAAACCAAGACGCGGCTGAAACATTCGATACGGCTGCCCGAGGCGTCTTCCAACGTGACTTGCACGTGGTCGCCGCCGTCCTTGAGGCCCATTACCTTAGTCGACAGGTAAACCCCTGCCAGTTGCTTGCCAAGCCGTGTCTGCAACGGCTTGACCAGGTCGCGATCGGCCCCGGGCAATAGGCCGTCGGTTAGCTCAACCACGCTCACCTTGGTTCCCAATGCGGCGTATACCGAACCCATCTCCAGGCCGATGTAGCCGCCGCCGACGACAAGCAGACTTTCCGGAATGTCGGCCAAGTCCAAAGCGCCGGTGGAATCCATCACTCGGCTGGAGCCGATATCGAAGGCCGGGATCCGGGTAGGAATCGAACCCGTGGCCAAAACGCAGTGCTCGAAGGTCAGGGTGTTGTCGTCGCGCGGCGGACCTCCCTCCAACCGCAGAGTCTGCGAATCCTGGAACATGCCGCGGGCCTCTACCACGCGAACCTTGCGCTGTTTGGCCAGTTGCTTCAAGCCGCCCGACAGAGTCTGGATGACCTTGTCCTTGCGGGCCCGAATGGCGTCCACCTGAAACGCGGGCGGGCCATAGGCAACGCCCCATTCCGCCAGCTCGCGGGCTTCGTGCACCACCTTGGCTACGTGCAACAGGGCCTTGGAGGGAATGCAGCCTCGCAACAGGCACGTGCCCCCCAGGCGCGCGTCGGCCTCTACCAGCGTGACTTCCATGCCGAGGTCGGCCGCCAAAAAAGCTGCCGCGTATCCGCCCGGCCCGCCGCCGAGCACCACCAGTGGCGAGTGCATTGCAAATTCCTGCTGTACAAGATGATTTGGACTCTCGGCTTCGTCAGCGCTTGCAGCGAGGCCGCCAAGAGCGCTGTGCGATCTGTAGCCGCAAGGCATAACGTTCAACAGAAGTCTATCGCATCCCCGCCCTGCCGACCAAGTCCGAACCTTTCGGCGGCATCCGCTCGAACCGCCTGGACGTCACGTTCTGGCGGCTGGCGCTGCCCATGTGGCGCCGTCGAGCCTAATCCGTCTGCGGTTGCTCGTTGCACCAACGCAAACCGCCTGGCCCTTGCCGCGTGCGGTTGCACTCGGTCGGGGTCAGGCGGTTGGTGTATTAGTTCGGGAGAATTGCGGGCTTAACAGCCGTGCTTTTCCAGCTTTTCGCGGAGTGTGTCGGCCGTGAAGGGCTTGACCAGATAGTCGGAGACGCCGGCCTGAATGGCCTGGAGCACGCGACCTTTTTCGGCCTCGGTAGTGACCATGATCACCGGCACGTTGGCGTCCAGCGAACGGATGTGCTCGACCACTTCCAACCCGCTCTTGCCCGGCATGTTCCAGTCGGTAAGCACGATGTCGAACTCACCCGGCTTGAAGATGTTGCAAGCTTCCGTGCCATCGGCCGCCTCGGTGGCATTGGGCACGCCCACCGCCTGCAAGGAGCGGATGATGATCTTCCGCATGGTGCTGGAATCGTCGGCAACCAAAACGCGTTTGCTCATGGCAGTCCTCGCAACGGTCAATTGAGTTTGTGGGGCGCCGTTTCGATCGGCGGTCAAATGGGGGCATTCGCGGGGCGATCCCTGGGTTCGGTGTTGAGAAACCCTAGGTTGTGCTGGAGCCCTGTCAAACCGAGAGGCCACGCAATCGGTGCGAGCTGCGCGGGCCTGCGGCAAATACAATGCGCCTGGCCGAATTACCGTCACATTCGGCAGCCGCGTCGCCAACGGGCCAGGGGGGCAGGCCAGGTTTGCACGTCAAGCCGGTTTGCAACGCCCGCCGGCCCCAACTACGCTTGGAATGTCAAGCCGAACGGCCGCTCCCGATCGACCGGTTCGGCGCTCCGAATAAGTACATGGTCCCTTCAACCCGTGAGTTGCCATCGTGCGATACGCAATGAGAATCGGTTGTTTGCTGCTGGCCGTGGCGGCGTCCCGATCGGCCGCCGTCGGCGGCGAGACGTGGGCCCAGCGGTTGGGGTACCCGGCCGATGAGCGCGCCGTGATCTTGAGCATGGGCAAAGCGGGGCTGTGCCACGAAACCAACGCCGCGGTGTTCCAGGCGCTGGAATCGGGCCGGGCAACTTCCGCGGAAGTGATGCCGCCGGCGCCGTGGTTTTCTTCGTTCGCGCGATGGGCTCGCCAGCGCCAAGACCTTGACGTCGGCGTCAGCCTGACGCTGGTGAGCGAGAACGAGACGGTGTCGTACGGACCGGTTGCCGCGGGTCACGTCCGCGGGTTGCTCGACGAAGATGGGCGTCTGCCGGTGTCGATGCATCGAGTGGCGACCAGCGCCCCGGTCGAGGCGATCGAGATCGAAGCTCGGGCGCAGATCGAACGTTGTCTGCGCGCGGGCCTGCGGCCTTCACACTTGAGCCCGCACAAGGGCTTTCTTTTTCTGAACCAGGATCTGGCGACAGTGTACCTGAAGCTGGCTCAGGAGTATTGGATTCCGGCCGTGGTCGTCGAGCTGACGCCGGAAATGCTGGACGCCTTCCGCCAAGCGGGATTTCCGATGGAGCAAGGGTTGATCGATCTGATTCAGGCCTACCCGCTCCCGAAGTTGGATCATTTGGAACTCGTGGCCCAGGCGCCCAGTTACGAAGAAAAACGGGAGCATTTGCTTGGACAGCTTCGCGGCCTTCCGCCAGGATTGACGCAGCTAGTTTTTCAGCCCGCGGAGGAGTCTGAAGCGTTGAAGGCAATGACTCCACAGTGGCAGCAGCACGTCTGGGATGCGGCCCTACTGGCGGACGAACAGGTCCGACGGACGCTCGAAGAGGAGAACATATCGTTGACCAACTGGCGCGAAGTGATGCAACGGTTCGATCCCGAATCCACGGCGACGGACAACGATGAGTAACGACGGCAGCCGCACGGTATGGAGGAATGTCGCCCGTCGCGGCGAAGTTGGCGCACGTCCCGGCGCCGGTTGGCGGCGCCTGATCGCGGCGTTGCTGGCCGCGTCGACGGTCGGCGGGGGAGATGCGACGTTGGCCCAGGTAAGCCCGCCAAAGTCGTACAGCGACTACTACAGCCAACAACGCAAACAGACCCACAGCAGCTACATGACGCCGCGACAATACACCTACAACAAGTATTTCTATCAGAACCCGGCCGTCAGTCCGTATTCGAACCTCCTACGCCCGACTAGCCCTTACGTCCCCAAGTACCAAACGTACGTTCAACCGGAAATTCAGCGCCGCGCCGCAACACCGCAATCGCAGCCGTACCTTCCGGGCTCGCCGAACACCGGCGCCTTGCAGCCGCGGCTGCCCACCGGCACGCAGTACCACAACAAGTACTATGCCAACCGTGGGCAGTTGCCGCGGTAGGGCCAAGGGCTATGACAGTTTCAATAAGCGCCGAGCGTTGTCGCGAAAAACCTTGGCCCGGACCTCCTCGGGCAGGTCAAGCGAGGCGAAAAGCTCCAACTGCGGCACCTGCTGAGCCGGCGCAAGATAATCGCTGCCGAACATGACGCGGTCGGCCCGGCGCATGAGAAACTCGCGGCCGAACTCGAGGTCGCGCGAGATGGCGTTGGCGCCGCTTCCGGCGGAGAGATCGGCATATAGATTCGAATGCTTGTCCAGCAGTGCGTCGAGGGCGCCGCCCGGCGCCACCGTCCCGCTAGGATAACCCGCCAGGTCTTTGGCGGTTAGATGGCCGGAGATCGAGGCCCAAAAGCCAGGGCCATGGCCAATGAACGTTCCGCTGGGGTGCGCGGTCAGGACGCGATCGAGCCCCGGCAACCCCGGCTGATCGGTGTTGCGCTGCTCATCCAAATGAAACAGCACCGGCAGCCCCACCTCGGCGCACGCGGCGTACACGACTTGATTGCGCGGATCGTCGATCGGCAAGCCTGGCTTATGTTCGCCGAAGCCCTTGGCCCCCGCTTCGGCATAACGGTGCAGCATGTCGGTCAGCCCTTTTTGACCGCCGGTGTACGATGTGCGCGGATCGACCGAGCAAAACGGAATGAGTCGATCTCGGTACGGCGCCGTTTGTGAGAGGACGAAATCGCTGGTCAGCGGGTAGCTGGACGCCTCGGGATTGACCAGCGGCAAGACGACCGCCTGCGCGATGTCGCTGGCGTCCATCCACCGCAGCAGGCCCTCGGCCGTGAGCACCTGGGTCGTGTTCCAGGTTTGCCCCAAGTGGGTGTGAACGTCGACATATCGGCCGGGCGGAACCAGGCGAATCGCGGCGCGAGTGGGAGCTGGCCGGAGAATCGACCAGCCGGCGACGGCGCCGCCGCCCGCGGCCAGGGCGCCGAGAAACGTGCGACGAGAAGTGCGTAGAGAAGGGCTATTTGTCGCGTTCACGGCGATGCTCGCTAGCAAAGGAACCGAAGCGTGGAGTTCGT
This sequence comes from uncultured Pirellulales bacterium, assembly GCA_964461275.1. Classification (GTDB taxonomy): domain Bacteria; phylum Planctomycetota; class Planctomycetia; order Pirellulales; family CAYNRE01; genus CAYWTU01. The sequence continues at coordinate 4,563 of CAYWTU010000211.1, forward strand.
TCGGTGGACGACCTCGCAACGACTATTTCATAACCGCTGGAGACGCCGACCGCCAGCTAGTGGCCTGGCCTGCGACGAATATCGTCGACACCTCCGAGGGCCGCCCGGCAATGTTGGTGCCTACGCACGGGCCTACGTAAGATAGAAAATCGGCGCCTCGCAAAGATCGCGTTCCGGAGGATGACGTTTTCCATGGCCGACCCGACCGCTAGCGACGAACCACGGCCGCTGCCCGCCGGCGAGCAACGCTCGCCGCCGCGGTGGGCCCCGTGGACCCTATGGTTGGTCGGCTGCCTGGCGCTGGTGGCCTGGCGCCGCGAGACGCTGGCCCTGCCGCCTTACGAAGATCAAGCGGTGGGACTGTGGACGGAGGCCGATTTTCTGGCCGAGTCGAACTTCGACTACTACGCTCTGCGCTACCAGCAGTCGCATTTCATGAGCCCGCAGTCCGGTGTCCGCTCGTACATGATCAGCGTGTTGCCGACGGTGGTGGCCGTCTTGATGCGGGCGGCGCCATCGCCAAGGGCGTCGTTTATCGCCGCGCATTTGTTGACCGCGGCGGCGGCCAGCGGCTGTTGCGTTCTGGTATGGCGGTTGAGTCGGACTTGGCTTGGCGATGCGGCGGCTGTCGCGCTCGGAGCCGTGTTGGCGACAACGCCGCTGTTCGCGGTACAGGCCGAAATGCTGGGGATGGACGTGCCGTTGACTCTGCTCACGCTCTGGTCGTTGGCGCTGGTGCATCGCGGCCGCTGGCTCGCAGCGGCCGGGGCCGGTTTCGGCGCATTCATGATGAAGGCCACGGGCGCGCTGGTCACCGGCGGTATGGTCGCGTGCCTGTTGGCGTGGTGGTGGTCGTCCCGCGGCATGCAAGCGCCCCTCGACCCGCGACTATGGCGACGGGCGCTAATGCTCAATTTGGCGCTGCTCCTGGTCGAATGGAGCCTGATCGCCTGGGGCGACACCTCGCGCGAGGTGCGGATGCAGATCGAATGGCCAGCCTGTTTGCGCCTGCCATCCGCGTGGAATTGGTGTCCGGACGTGCTTCTGGCGCTATTGATCAGCGCCGGCGCCACGGCGTTGCGCTTGGCGTGGAAATGGCGGCTCGTGGCAACTCCGGTCAAGGACGACAAATGCACTCGAATCGCGCGCTGGATTCACCATGAGCTTGACGAGCGACCGTCGCAGGTGCTGGCTTGGTGCGTGCTGGCGGCGCTCGTTGTCGCGTGCAGCCGATACATCTTCATACCGCGATATTTCACCTGCGGCGCCGCGCTGACGTTGGTGACGTTAGCCGGCGTCAGTCCCGTGTTGAGCGTCGGCTTGCGGCGTTGTACGTGGGCTGCATTGTTGACGTGGGTTGGATTCAACGTAGCCAACGCCGACGGTCGCTGGTATCCAGATATTGAGACGGCGGCCGGCGATGATTTCTTGCACAACGCCCGGTTGCATGCGCGCTCGTGCCCATTCACCGAACGCAGCCGGGAGTATCTGGTGGATCAGCGCGCGAATCTGTCTCTCATGAATTGGCTGGAGCGCGCGCATGGCGACGAGCCGGCGCTCCTGCCCCTGCCATACCTGTACTACGCCACCAAGCCGCGGTTGGGCTACGTCTCGCGGCCGCTGGCGGCGCTCGATGCGGGCAACTTCGCGACCGCGCTGCAATCGTTCACCGAGCATTCAACGCCGTTGGCCGACGGCGGTTGGCAGTCGCCGCTGCTGGTTTGGACCGGCGCCAGCCGCGTGACGCTGCCGCCGCCGCGGACCGCCGCCGAATTGCTTTACAACGACGGTCTGCGGCCGCCGGTGAAGGTGTACCGCGCCCGCGTGCCGGACGCGATCGCCGACCGTCAGCAATTGGCCGATTGGTACGTCGCTCAGACGCGATCGGCCGATTTCCTGGCGATCCATAGCCGGGTCGGTCGCGACAACTTGGGAACTTGGGCCATGACGCTGATGCCCGAGTTGTTCGCCCAGCAACGATACCTGGCCGAATCGCTGATCATGGCGGAATTGAATTTATTGGCCGACGACGACTCCCTGGCGCACGTTGATCTGGCGTTGTACCCGGAACTTCAGGACGGTTCGCGGCAACAGCAGGCGCTGCGCGCCTTGGCCGAGGCGATTCGCAGACGCGGTTTTGCGACCGACGGCGATACGGCCGGCCTGTTGCGACAAAATTTAAGTCAGCAGTCCTCCGCCGCCGGCGCCGCGCCATTGTACGCCGCCGCCTGGCGCGAGGCGGCCCGCGGCGATGTAGCGGCAGCGCGTGAATTGACGACCCGGTTGGAGCAGACCGGGCAGTTCCCGCTCGACGCCCTGTTGCTCATGACCAAGTTGCACTGGCACGAAGGAAGTTGGACGGCCGCGG
>CAYWTU010000212.1:0-6927 GCA_964461275.1 uncultured Pirellulales bacterium
TCTGCTGGCCGTAGTAGTCGGTGAACGCGACGCCCTCGCGCGCAATGCGGTCGATGTTGGGCGTCTGATAGCCCATCATGCCGTGGTTGTTGTGGCTAATGTTCCAATAGCCGATGTCGTCGCCCCAGATCACCAAGACGTTTGGTTTGTCGGCGGCAAAGGTTAGCGCAGCAGTCGCGCTCACGATCAGAACAGCTAGACTGTACAAGCAAGGTTTCACGTTCAGACTCCCCCGTGGATGGCTTGGACGATTTGCTCATCTTGATGATTGGCCGGCGACGCGCCTGCGAATCTTGAGGCGGTTGCTCCCATTGCGCCAACGGCGCCGGCTCCGATTTCTCGCTGTCGCAGCGCACGATGTCCACCACCCCATTGTGTGTCATGTCATCAGAAAACCATAGTTCGCGGATCGCCGCAAGTCTGCCTTACCTCTGGGCTCCGCCGGCTCCTTCGCACCATGTTCCCGGCCGGGGAGAGGGGCGGTCCAGTTGCGTGAGCCGGCACTTGCTTTGACCGACCGCCTGTCCCCGGCGGGCGCCGAACGGCAGGTTGCGTGGCCGACGGCCGGTGATTAGCTTGAGAAGTACGCTGAATCGCAGGCCGATTTCAGGCACAACACGAATTGAATGGGAGCCGGTTGTGACTCGCAATTCCGCAGAAATTGTCGCAATCTTCGCCCTCTTGGTCGCGGCGGCATGGCGGTGCCCGGCGGCAGAGCCGGGCCCGCGAACTGCCGACTTGCAGGCCATCGAAAAGTCGGCGACGGCTTATCTAGATGCCTTGAATCTTGGCGACTTCGACACGGCCGCTCGGTTCTGGACCGCCGATGGCGAGTACATCGACGAGGCGGGGCGCTCCGTTCCTATCGCGGAACTTTGGCGCGCGCCTCACGAAGCGGCCACGAACGATCCGCCCCAGCCAACCGTGCGACGGGTTTTAACGGAGTCGCGACGGGTGCGATTCATAGCGGCCGACGTGGCGCTTGAGGAGGGAGAGTCGGAATCGATCGGACAGGAGTCCCATCCGAGCGTACGCGTGCGCTACGCGGTCGTTTGGGTGCGGCAGCAAGGACAATGGAAACTGACATCGTTGCGCGATCTGGGCCCGGCGCCCGCGGCCGCCGACCCGTTGGCGGAGCTCGAATGGTTGATTGGCGATTGGATTGGCTCCACCGCCGACCGGAAGTTTGTCGTTCACGCGGAATGGAGTCAGAACCGCCGCTGGATCATCCGGCGCTTCAGCCTGCACGTTGGACAAGCACAGTCGCTGTCGGGCGTTCAGATTGTCGGTTGGGATCCAGCCGAGGAGGGCATTCGATCTTGGGTATTCGATTCCGAAGGGGGATTTAGCTCGGCCCACTGGGAGCGCGAAGGCGTTCGTTGGAAGGTGGTCTCGACGGGAGTCCGCGGCGACGGTGTTCTAACCGAGGCTCTGAACACGTACACGCGCTTGGCCGACAACAAATTCGAATGGGGATCGATCGACTTGGGCGAGGCGTCCGAGCAACTGCCCGAATCGAAAGTGGAATTCACTCGACAGGAGAATGGCAAATGACCCGCACGACACTCCCCAAGCGGACCGCGCCCCGAGCGCTAATACGAGTGGGGCTGGCGCTGACGGCTTGGCTTGTGGTTGGGCAAGCGTTGGCGCAGCAACCGTCGGCTAAGACTCGATCGACGGCGAGCTTGTCCAAGGAGGACATCCTGACCAGTCCCGAATGGCAAGAGGCCGAGAGCGCGTATGCCCGCTGGTTGCGGCAGCAGAACTTATATAGCGAGGAGCAAATCGCGGCGTTTCACAAAGAATGGCGAGCCAGTGTCGAACAGATGTCGGCGGAAGAGTTGGCCGGCATGTTCAACGACATGCAGGTCAAGCTGCAGATCCTGCTTAGCCCAGAAGCACGGGACGCGAACGCCTACGTCGGTCAATACATGGCCGTCGCGGCACAAAAGAAGGTCGACGAAATGCGCTCGCGTGCGCCCAATCTTGTGGACGCCAGCCCGGAGGAGCTAGAACAGCGATTGCAGGACTTTCAGTCCCGCCGCGGCGCCCGCCGGGCGGCCCAATCCCAGTTTGACCGGACTCGGCAGCAACAGGTGGACCAACAGTTGGCGGCCAACCGGGCGGCAGTGCAAAATCGCGCCGCGGCCGACCGGCAACGGATGTCCCGCGCTCCACAGCCCAGCTACCAAAGCTCCTATGCCCCCAAGAAACCGGCGCCCCGGCCATCGAAGGGCCCGGTTTACTCCGTCGGTCCCTTGGGCGGCGTAACCACCTACTACGGTGGATATCGCTGGTAGCCGAGGGGCGTAGCGAGGATCGCCCGCTTGAACGGTCTTGCGTTACAGCGGTTCAATTCAGCGCAGACCCGGGCGAAGCCGGCGACTCAGAACGCCAACTGCAGTCGCATGCCCGGAATGATCGCCGTGTTGAAGGCCGCGGTGCTGGGACGAGCGACTTGCAAGTCCCAGGTCAGCCTAGCCCAGGGGCGGATGGCGACGTTGTAGAACAATTCCACTCCGGACGCATCGCGCTGTGGCAGGAGCGGCTGCGCCAGCGACTTGAATGTGTCGCTGAGCCCGACGTAGAAGTAGCCGGCGCCCCAGGTGTCATATTGGCGGCAGGGTAGCAAGCTGCGTCCGCCCAAGCCTCCGTTGGCAATGAATCGCACGGGATTGGGGTTGCCGTCGGACAGTCCGAACTGGCCGAACAGTCCCCAGTGGCGCTGACGGTCATGGGGATTCAAGAACAACGCCTGATAGAAATTGGAGTACAGGCTCCACGAGCCGGTCTCGCGCGGGGCAACTGCGCCATTCAGGATGAGCGATGGTGGAATTCCGATGTAGGCTGCAGGGTCGAACGAGCGATAGCTGGCGCTGCTCCATGTGGCCCCGAAGTTGTACTTGCCGGGGAGTCCCAAGGGGGCCACGTCCAAGGTGATGTCCGGGACGATCACGGCCCCCCGAGCGTACAGGTCTTCTAGGCCAGTTGTGGCGCGTTCCTCGGGGTCGAAGACGCTGAGCACCAGGAACGGCTTGAGTTCGCGGAGCACGGCAAAACCCACGCCCGCGGCGGAGTAGGGAATGGTTCGTCCCACGATGGGATTGAAGACGAGCGAGGTGTTCATGAACCCCGCCATCCCCGGCTTACTGGAGCCCAGGCCAGGCGAATACCGGAATCCGTATTCGTCGGCCGTGTTGATCTTTCCCAGGAAGACCGCGAAATTCTCGCTTAACGCCTGGGTGAATTTGACCCCTGTGAGCGACGTAATGTTCGCATCCGCTTCCGGAAAGTTCATCGGAAGGTTGGCCGGGGCAATCAGACCATCGATGCTGTTGACGTCGGTTCCGTATCGCGTCTCGGCGTGCAGGTCGACAAAGAAGCCCTGCCAAAGCCCCAGCTTCTGACCATCGACGTGCGAAAGGTAGTCGAGCTTCCCGCCGTATTCAAATTCTTGACGCCGACCGCCGCGAGCAATGCCTTGATAGAACTGAGTGGAAAAGAGATCGAACGTCAGGCCTCGCGCGCTCAGTGCCGAGCGTCGCCCGCCCCAATCGCCCGTCATCCGCAAGCGGGTCGACAAGTCGCCGTCATAGGGATTCGTAGCGGGGTGAAATTCCGCGGAGTTCGCGGCTGCTGGAGAATCCGTCAGAACGTCTGGTTCGGACGGCGGCAGCGATTCCAACGTCTCGTCGAAGGGTGCTTGCGAAATCGTCGTGTAACGATCCAGGTCCGACGAATGCGACTGCGCACGAACGGTTGGCGAAACAAAGTTGGGGCCGAACACCAACAGCCACGCGACAACGCCAATCCACATCCGCGAGGGGGGCATGACGACAATCCTTGCGGGGGCGCACTTTGACGAAGGGCAGTGCCGCACAATCGTGGGGACATTGCGAAGAGATTCATCGTTGTCCATGGAGTCTATCGACCACCGACAGAGCGTCGGTCGAGCAATATGACCTAGACCCGCCAGCGGTAGTAAGATGGACAACTCAGGCGGCTTATTCGCCCTGAATCGGGCTCTTTAGAGCACGACAACACAAATAGCGTTCCCATGTCGACAGCGGAGCAGTAGCGCAGTTCGCAGCGGTCAGAAGGTGCGGCGTACTGTCTTCTTCCGGCAAGCCGGTAAAATCTTGGCGGCAAGCTAGCTTGCGTGGTCGGATGGCTCGGCCGCGGGTGGCTTGGGCGGAGGCGCGGCGTTTTTCGCGGCGAGCGCGCTGGCCTACGGAACCGCCGCCGGCACGGCCGCACGGTAGTTCCACGGCAGCCAATGCTCGGGCGCCAGCGCGACCGCGGCGGCGTGACGCTGAAGCTGGGTAAGGTAGTCAAACGGGCTGGCGCCGCAGAGTTCGCACGTGTAAATCAGGCTCATGTACAAATCGCCCACCCGCGCGCCGTGCTGCGTTTTGTAAAGCAGCGAATTTTTGCGATGGAGGATCGCCTTTTTGAGTGCTCTCTCAACGGTGTTGTTGTCCAGCGGCGCGCCGGCCACGCGCAAGAACAGCGTCAGTTCCTCCCAATGATTCCGCAGATACGCGATCGCCGCGCCGAGGGCCGAGTTGGGCTCCACCCGCTTCTCGTCGATCTGCTGCGCCAGCCAAGCTTTTAACTCGGCCAGCACCGGACCGCTGTGCGCTTGATGAAACGCCAGCCGCTCGTCGGCCGACAATTCGCGCTCGCGGGCCTGCGCGTAGCCGGTCGGGTTGTGATGGTCGGCCAACCAAGCCTCGAGCCGATAGGGGCGAATGAAACCTTGCTGGCCGTCGTCCTCGCGCAGGCCGACGCGGAAGTTGTGGTGGTCGTAGGCGTAGTCGATCGTCGAAAGCTGCGTCTCGGTCGTGCTGCCGAATTTCAGCTTGTGCTGGCTGACCTGAGCCAGTCGGCCGCGGGTGTCGAACCTGAACTGCTGCGGCTCGGCGTCTGCCACAAACGCGCCGGCGGTGTACGCTTCGGTGGCCTTGAGCGACTGGGCGCCGTTGGCGTCGTACTCGTAGCGATGGCGGTAGCTGGGGGCCGGCATGGGATTGGCCGCGGCAGGAGCGAGCGTGAACGTTTCGGTCAGCAGCCTGTCTTGTTCATCGTAGGCGGCGGACTGCTTCACTGCTACGTCTACCGTGCCGCGTGACCAGCGAACCTGGCAAGTCGGCATCCATCGGCGTGCCCCGCTGCGCATCGTTTGGATTTGTGCGTTCATTGCGTCGTTCTGCCGCACGCATCCCAGCAGAGTGCTTCCGTTGTCACTGCCGATCGCCGCCATCAGTCTCCTCGCTTGGCGTTTTCCTCGTACCTCGGAAGTTTTTTTTGGGGGGACAGGGGACAACCTGACCTACGACACTCAGTCTTGCTGTTCGGGAAAGACAATCACGACACAACAACCGTCACACCTCCTAGCGCTAACAAGAGTCCTATCAAAATTGTTGGGACAACAATCTGCGAACTTTTTCTCATCAGATAACGATCTTCCAGGCGGTCTGTTGATATAGGACGAGTCGCGGCTGTGACGATTCCAATCAGAATAAACAGCGATCCTGCGCAAAGCATGATGACGCCAACTCGTCGTCGCGAGAATCGCTCACGGCGTTGCGCCCGCTCGTCACTGTTCACACGAGGCGATTTGTACGGATTATCGGTCAATTGGCGTCCCTTCATTCTTCAAACCATAGTTTCCAGTACGCCTTCGGCACTGAAACAACCGCCTCTGTGGTTAGATAGGCAGGCATTCCTTTTGGAATGTCCAGAGATTGATATCCTACTGGGTTCTCCTGCCATGTGCGCGGAACATCTTCCGGATAGAATAACGGACTCATTGAACCTCCGAGAGTCCCGTCATCAAAATATGCTACCTGGCCGTTGTTGAACTCGACTTTCAGTCCGGCATGCTCAACCCACCCGCCACGAGGTGGAATCTTCCACTCAACGTATGAAATCTTATAGTGCTCATTTTGATAATAGTCCTTCCCCAATGCCACAATGCGATTCCGTGCTTCCTCCGTCCAGCGATTGCAATAGTCCAGGCCACCTGGAAATACTAGTGACTGCGTTGAGAGCATCTGATGAATAAATGCCAGGTGATGATAGGCGGGGCCGTTCGCTGGGATGTTGGCCATCAACGTCGGTCGTCCCCCCTGGGGCTGCCGAACCATTGGCCTAGACAATCCAAGCCAGTCACTGATGCTACTCACAAACGAGGCGCCCGCACTCAGGAGAGTGTCTGTCGCATAAGTGGTCTGCAGGAAAAGCTCAGCGGCCGTATCATTTGCCCACAGTCCGAGTCCTTCGATTAGCCGAAATATTTGTGCGTACTGCCCACTCGGATCAACCAACCCCACCGGGTCATTATGCACGTACGCGAACTTGTGCAGCGTCAAAGGTGACTCGTAGTCGCCTTCATAGCTGTCCATCGTCGTCCACACGCCGCTTGTGGCTCGATACCACCGCGCGCGGTTGAACTGCAAGCCAATCCCCGCGTCGAACTGCTCGCCCGTGTAGCGATGCTCGAGGTCCGGGTTGTGGGCAGGGCTGGGAATCGGGTCGCCGTAGACGTCCACCGTCCACTGGTCGGTCGGCAGGCCGAACGCGTCGTAGCGATAGTGGTCGCCCGCGTACTGCCGCGTCGAGCCCAGGTGGTCGCTGGTGGCGTAGCTGATGCCGCCGTCGCCTTGGCCCAAGAAGCCGCGGCCCCACAGGTAGGTCGTGTCGGGATCGTCGGCCCAGGTCTGGGCGTGGTTGTTGGCGCTGTTGGTCCAGCCCTGCCGGCGCAGTTCGAGCGTTTGCGCGTAACCGGTCGGGTTGTGATGGTCGGCCAGGTAGCTCTTGATCTGATAGAGCGTCTGAAATCCGGCCCGATAGCCGTAGGCCGCCCCGACCCGCATTCCCTGGGTATCGTATTGATAGGCAGTGGCGACGCGCCCCAGCGGCAGA
>CAYWTU010000213.1:0-2076 GCA_964461275.1 uncultured Pirellulales bacterium
AGCGCGTCGGGCCACTTCGTGCTGGCCTACCATTACCTGGTGGGCGGCCACGCCTTCTATTCGCAGCAGGAGGTGTTCGACCTGTTGAACCTGCTGCGAGCGGTCGCCAGCCAGGCCGACGACGTCAGTCTGATCGGCGCCCTGCGCAGTCCGTTTTTCTCCCTGGCGGATGAGACGCTGTACTGGCTGGCGCAGCATCCTGAAGGAATTCGCGGCGGACTGACGGCAGGCCAGTTCCCGCCGGCGCTCGACGCAACACAGCGGCAACGCACCAGCTTCGCTGCCGCGACTCTGGCCGAGCTGCGAGCTGAAAAAGATCGGCTGCCGATCGCCGGTCTGATTCGCCGGGCGCTCGACCTGACCGGCTACGATGCGCTCCTCTTGGCCGAGTTCATGGGCGAGCGGAAGCTGGCGAATCTGAATAAGTTGATCGATCAGGCACGGACGTTCGACCGCAGCGGGTCGCTGGAGTTAAGCGATTTCTTGGTGCAGCTCGCCGAGTTCGTCGCCCGGCAGCCCAAGGAGGCCCTGGCCGCCGCCCATGCCGAGTCCGGCGACGTGATTCGACTGATGAGCATCCATCAGTCCAAAGGTCTCGAGTTTCCTCTGGTTGTATTGCCCGATTTGTCGCGCGGACAGCGGCCGCCGGGGCGCGGCGTCGGCTACGCTCCCGAGTTGGGGCCCGTGGTGCAATTGGACAGCCACCGAAGGGAGAAAACCGGCGCCACCGGCTACGAGATGCAACAGGAGGTCGAGCGAGAAGAAGAAGAAAGCGAGCGGCTACGGCTGTTGTATGTGGCCACGACCCGCGCCGCCGACTACCTGCTCTTGTCCGCGGCCGGCCAAGACCTCGAACAGATGCCTGGACCATGGATGGAGTTGATCGGGAGGCGGTTCGACCTGCGGACCGGCCGCTGCCTGGCCGAGTTGCCCAATACAATCCAAGCGCCCGAGATTCGCGTAACGCTCGAAGAGCCACCGGCCGGAAAGTCGCGCCCCCGCCGGCGGCGGCCGTCGCTTGAGGCATTGGCCGATGCGCTCGAATCGACGCCGGACGCCGGATGGCCCCGGCGAATTCAGCCGGCGCCCGCAGACGCAACTGCCCGACGGCGATTCTCCTTTTCGCTTTTGACGGGCCAACTCGAACCGCGGACCGCCGTCGAGGAACCGGCGGACGAACCATCCATCGCCACGATTGGGGCGCCTACCGACTTGACGCTAGACGAAACGGTCGGCGCCGGTGCGGCCCGAAGCCGACAGGAAGCGCAGTTGCTGGGAACCTTGGTGCATGCGGTGTTGGAACGGCTCGACTTTGCCTCGCCCGGCGACTGGCCAGCTCGCCTGGAGGGCCTGGCCAAGAAGCATCTGCGGCCCGTGGCCAGCCAGCGCCGCGAAGCCCTCATCTCGGCCGCCCAAGACCATGTAGCCCGATTGTTGGCTCATCCGCTGGGGGCAGCCTTGGCAGTTGCGCAGCAACGCTTTGCCGAACTGGACTTCGTCCTTGCTTGGCCGCCGGAAGGGATTCGACGCGATTCGCCCACGACCGCTGGCGTGTACCTGGAAGGGGTGATCGATTGCCTGTATCAAGATCGGGCCGGGGCCTGGCATATTCTCGACTTCAAAACCAACGCCGTCGCGGCCCGGGAGGTTCCCACGGCGGCCGAGCCGTACCGGTTGCAACTGGGGCTCTATGCGCTGGCCCTCGAGAAGTTGCTGGGTCAGGCGCCAGCTAGCCTGACGCTGCATTTCTTGGCGCCGGGTCAAGAACACTGTTTCGATTGGAACGATAAGATGCGAAAGACGGTAATTCAGCAGATCGGCGCCGCCATCGACCGTCTCCGGCAGACCTTGTGAACCCACTCGGGCGATTCGGCCGACTCGATTAGAATGCCAGCCCCAGCGCCCCTCGCCAGGCCGACGCCTCCCTCAAGTCACGCATCGCCATGCACCACCTTGTTCCGGCAAAACAACGCCACTTCGCCCGCGAAGTGGTCCACCGTCTTCGAGACGCCGGCTATGCGGCCTTTTGGGCGGGCGGCTGCGTGCGTGACGAACTCTTGGGGCGCACGCCCAAGG
>CAYWTU010000213.1:2086-6919 GCA_964461275.1 uncultured Pirellulales bacterium
CAGCGCCACGCCCCCACAGGTCCGCGAGTTGTTTGGCCGCCGGCACACGCTTGAGATCGGCGCCGCGTTCGGCGTGGTTTGCGTGTTGGGCGGCAAGGAATCGGGCCAGGTCGAGGTAGCCACCTTTCGCACGGACGGCGACTACTCGGACGGTCGACGGCCCGATCGCGTGCAGTTCAGCAGCCCCCAGGAGGACGCCAAGCGCCGCGATTTCACCGTCAATGGCCTGTTCTATGATCCGTTGACCGAGCAGGTGATCGATTACGTCGGCGGCCGCGACGACCTTAGCGCACGAGTGATCCGCGCGATCGGCGACCCCCGACAACGGTTCACCGAAGACAAGCTGCGGATGCTGCGGGCGGTTCGTTTCGCCGCCACCTTCAACTTCGAGCTCGACCCGGACACCGCCCAAGCCGTGACCGAAATGGCGCCGCAAACAGCCTTGGTCAGCGCTGAGCGGATCCAGCAGGAGATGCGCGGGACGCTCACCTGCCCGCATCGTGCCCGGGCCATGAATCTGCTTCGCGACACCGGACTGTTGTCTGTTGTGTTGCCCGAGACGCTGCCGCTGCGGGGCCAGACGCGGCGCGGTCCACTGCATCCGCAGGGCGACCTGTGGGATTACACGCTATTGGTGCTGGAAACGCTGCGCGAGCCCAGCTTTCCTCTCGCCCTGGCGGCGCTGTTGCACGACGTGGGCAAACCCCAAGCCGTGGCCCAAGATATGGACCAACCCCCGGTCCGCGAACACCAGCAGGCTAGCGCCCAGATGGCCCGAGACGTGTGCCGGCGATGGCGGATGTCGCGCCGCGACGAGGCGCACGTCGTCTGGCTCGTGCAAAATCACACGGGCCTCAACCATGCCCGCACCATGCGTTGGGCCGCGCTGCAGAGATTGTTGGTCCATCCCGGCATCGAGGACCTCTTGAAACTGCACGAAGCCGCTGCCAAGGCCAGCGCCAGCGATATCAGTCACGTCGACTACTGTTGGGATAAGCTGCAATTGCCGCCGGACGAGCTCTCGCCGCCGGCGCTTCTCAACGGACACGATCTGATCCGTCACGGCTTGCCCCCCGGCGAATTGTTCCAAACGCTGTTGGAGCAAGTCTACGACGCACAGTTGGAGGGCAAAATTTGCACGCAACACGATGCGCTGGAGCTGCTCGACCTGCTATTGGCGGATCACATCGACGAAGCGTGAGCAAATGTCCGCGATGAATCGGCCGTGGCGGCTACGTGCCGGTCTTGATAACCGCGGCCGCCGGTCGCGGCTTTTGCGTGGCATTGTGGTTATTCTCTCCCTTCGCCTCGCGACGGCCGCGTCACCGCCCAGACGGCTGGCTGAAATCGGCGTCGAACCGCTGCAAAGAATAGGCGTAATGCCGGACCTCAGGGCGAACCTCCACGCTCGCGGCGCCGTCCATGCTTCGCGTGGGGGATTCCGGTGTGGGGAGCCCGACAAAGCAATGAAAAGATGTTCTCATGAATCTACCTCTCTACCAAGTCGACGCCTTTGCCGACCGTGTGTTCAGCGGTAATCCGGCGGCCGTGTGTCCTCTCGACCACTGGTTGCCGGACGACGTGCTGCAGTTCATTGCCGCCGAGAACAACCTTTCGGAGACCGCGTTTCTTGTCGGAGGACGCGGCCGGTATCATCTGCGCTGGATGACGCCCACGGTGGAGGTCGACTTATGCGGACACGCCACTCTGGCCGCCGCGCTAATCGTCTTCGAATTCCTGGAAACCGGCGCCACTGAGGTTCATTTTGACACCCGCGGCGGGAAGCTCGTCGTCCGCCGATCAGGTTCACGGCTGTGCATGGAGTTTCCGCTGCGTCCCCCGGCGCCTTGTCAGGCCCCTGCGGATTTGCTGGCTGGTCTGGAACGCGAGCCGATGGCGGTGCTGAAAAGCCGCGACTACTTTGTGGTCTACCCCACACCCGCTGATGTGTTGGCCATTGCCCCCGATTACGGACGGTTGATCAAGCTCGATTCCTTGGGGGTGATTGTCACCGCCGCCGGAGACGCCACGACGCCTGGCTACGACTTTGTGTCGCGATTTTTCGCACCGCAGGCCGGCATTCTAGAGGATCCGGTGACCGGTTCGGCCCATTCGACGCTGGTCCCCTATTGGGCCGAACACCTAGGCCGAAGAGACCTTGTCGCCCGTCAGGTTTCTCGCCGAGGTGGAACGCTGTGGTGCCGTTTGACGGACCGCCACGTAGAAATTGCCGGCAACGCGGTGTTGTACCTGAGCGGGCAAATCGTAATCTGATGCGGTGCTGGCCCGCGGCCACCGGGCATTGGGCGCGTTGCCCCCCGCGCTACGCCGCCCGCGGCCGGGCAGCTAAGATAGTCGTTCCCTACCTTCTTCGACGGCATTAATCCTGGCGCGTGCATGAACTTATCCGGCCCGAACCAATCGGACGTTTCCGACATCTGCAAAAGCGAAGGCGACGTCAACTTGTCGTCCGAACGGAGCGCTTGGCAAGCGCGGGCCTTGGACGATGACACGCGGGCTCTCTTAGACGAGGACGCCCGCTGGTTTCTGCACCAATCGCTGTCGACGCCGTGCCTGAATGCTCTGCGCGGCTGTCAGGGAGCCTACATCGAAGACGTGCAGGGTCGCCAGTATCTCGACTTTCACGGCAACGGGGTGCATCAAGTTGGCTTCGCCCATCCCGACGTGATCGCCGCCATCAAGGCCCAGCTCGACGACCTGTCGTTTTGCACTCGACGATACACCAACCGTGTTGCGGTGGAACTGGCCAAAAAACTGGCCGAATTGGCGCCGGGCGATCTCAACCGCGTGTTGTTCTGTCCGGGAGGAACGAGCGCCGTCGGCATGGCGCTCAAACTGGCGCGTATGGCCACCGGGCGGCACAAGATGATCGCCATGTGGGACGCGTTTCACGGCGCTTCGCTGGATGCGATTTCGGTCGGCGGCGAAGAGATCTTCCGAGGCGGCGTGGGACCGCTCCTGCCGGGCGTTGAACACGTGCCGCCTCCTGACAGCTTTCGTTGTTTGTGGGACTGCGGCCTGCGCGGCGGGTGCGACCTGAAATGCGCCGAATACCTGGAGTACGTCCTCGACAAGGAACGCGACGTGGCGGCGGTCATAGCCGAACCGGTCCGCAGTACGCCGTATATTCCCAGCCCTGACTACTGGCGGCGGATTCGCCGGGCCTGCGACCGCTATGGGACGCTCTTGATTTTCGACGAAATCCCGCATGCGCTAGGGCGCACGGGACGCATGTTTACTTGCGAAAACTTCGGCGTCGTACCAGACATGCTGGTCGTCGGCAAAGGGTTGGGTGGCGGTGTGATGCCGCTGGCGGCGCTGCTGGCCCGCGACGGGCTGAACGTCGCCGCCGAGCGGGCGCTGGGCCATTACACGCACGAAAAAAACCCGGTCGCCTGTGCAGCGGCCTTGGCCACGCTCAACATTATCGAGCGGGATGGGCTCTTGCAGCGCACTCGTGCGCTTGGCTCGCACGCCCTGGAGCGGTTCCGCCAGATGCAATTGCGTCACCGGCTCATCGGCGACGTGCGTGGCCTGGGCCTGCTCATGGGGCTGGAATTGGTCCGCGACCGAGCGACCAAGGAGCGCGCCACGGACGAGGCCGAGCGGATTATGTACCGGGCGCTCGACAAAGGGTTGAGCTTCAAGCTCACCATGGGGAGCATCCTGACGCTGATGCCGCCGCTGATAATCGAGCAGGCTGAGCTGGACCGGGCGATCGACATTTTGGACGAATGTCTGACCGAAGTCGAAACTGCCTAGCCTTGGGCCCCAGTTTAAGTCGGGCCCCGCTTAACCCTAGCCGCCAACTAGCCCTTGGATTTTGCCGCTTTCAGCCGAGCGCTCAGCCGCGACTTGATGCGAGCGGCGGCGTTCTTATGGATCACATTCTTAGCTGCGGCCTGGTCGAGCTTCTTTTGGACGACCTTAAAGCCCGCCTCTGCCTTGGCGACGTCGCCAGCGGTGACCGCCTCGCGAACTTGTCGCAGTTGGGTCTTGACGGCTGATTTTACGGCGCGATTGCGGGTTCGGCGTTCCAAACTCTGACGAAGTCGCTTCTTGGCGCTTTTGGTATTGGGCATGGCGTTGACGGACGAAAGCGGTATGCGGGGAGTATGAAGGCCCCATGCGAGGGGCCCTGGAAATGGGCCTAGGCCCCTTCTGGAGAATCACCTTTATTACGCAACTCGGCGATTTTGTCCAGCCGCTGGGCCACGTCCTTGAAGGCATAATCGTAGCCGGCCAGCTCGGTAAACAGGTTTTCCGCCTTTTCCAGGTCTTTCATTCCCTGGGCCAAGGCGCCCGCCCAATACAGGGCCAGCTTCTTCGAGTCCAGGTCCTTTTCGGGAATTTCCCGGGCGGCCTCTTCCAAGTTGCTCATCGCAAGCTTGTGCTGTTTGATCTGGTAGAAACACTGCCCCAAGGCCAGCATCACCAGCCCTTTACGCTGTTGGTCGCCGCGCGCCGCCTGCAACAGCTTGATTGCGTCGCCATAGTTGCCTTGTTTCTGCAAGCGAATTCCCAGTTCGTATTTGTACTGGATATTTTGCGGATACCGATCGACCCGGTTGCGGAAATACTCGGTCTCTAGGTTGTGTAGCTCCAACTTGAACCGTTTATAAAGGTCGACCGCCTCGGCCGTTCTTTCGCTCTCGGCCCGGCGTTTGGCAACTTCGACCTGTTCCAGCGTGCGCCGCAACCGCAGGTCTTCCAACCGCTCCCTGACCCCGATGTCGCCACCGGAGGCCTCGACCGCCTTGACCAGGACGTTTTCGGATTCTTCGAGCCGCGCATTGTGCAGGTGCAGTTCGG
>CAYWTU010000214.1:0-6918 GCA_964461275.1 uncultured Pirellulales bacterium
GAAGAGGGCGAGCGCCGCCACGACGCCATGGCCAACATGCTGGCCAAGCCGCAGTCGCTGCAAGATTACCTCCGCGATCAACTTGGCTGGTTCGAAATTGACGCTGCGGTCAAGGCGATGTGCGAGCGGATCATCTACAACCTGGACCCCCACGGTTACCTCCAAGGCCGGCTCGAGGACATCGTCGATCCACAGTCCGGTCCCGAGCAATTGGCCTTGGCGCACCAGGCCTTGGCCCAAGTGCAACGGCTCGACCCACCCGGCGTCGGCGCCCGCGACGCCCGCGAGTGCCTGTTGTTGCAGTTGACCCCGGGCATGCCGTACTACGACGAGTTGAAGCTGCTCATTGGCAACCACTTGGAAGACCTGGCCCACAATCGCCTGCCGGTGATTCAACGCAAGACCGGCCTGTCGCTGGAGCGGATTCAAGAAGTGCTCAAGCAGATGCGCACGCTCAATCGCTGGCCGGGCGCAATGTTCAAAGACGAGCACGTGCCGCCGGTGGTGCCCGATATTTTCGTCGAACAGGGCCCCGACGGGAAATACGCCGTCCGGCTCGAGCAGGGCGACTTGCCGAGTTTGTTCATCAACCCGTACTATCGGCAGCTACTGGTGACCGGCAAGGCGAACGCCGAGACCCGCGAATACATCAAGCGGAAGATGAACTCCGCGCAGTGGTTGATCGAGGCCATCGAACAGCGCCGCAGCACGCTGACGCGCGTGGCACAAGCGATTGTCGACCACCAGACCGAATTCCTATCCAAGGGCCCCGAGGCGATCGAACCCTTGAAAATGCAACAGATTGCCGACAAGGTGGGGGTCCATGTGACCACCGTCAGCCGGGCGGTGGACGACAAATGGATTCAAACGCCCCGCGGCATCTTTCCGCTTAAGCGGTTCTTTGGCGGCGGAACGGTGACCGCCAGCGGCGAGGAGGTGGCCTGGGACACAATTCGCCTTAAGCTGCAAGAGGTAATCGACGCCGAAGACAAGCGCAATCCGCTTAGCGACGACGACCTGGTGACGGAGCTGTGTAAGCACGGGCTGACCGTCGCCCGCCGCACCGTCACCAAGTATCGCAAGGCGATGAACATTCCCAGCTCGCGCGAGCGGCGCGATTGGTCGATAACCCAAGGCGGCCCGGCGAGCCCTTCAGGGTAAGAAACGTTCATCGAATCGCGCTGACTCGCTGGGGCCAAAGCGGTCAGGTTGCGCCGCTGGCGTCACTCGATCAATGCATGGGCGATCGTCGTCGCCTTCAATCGATCGGAATCGGGCGCCGCGCCGATGCCTGGCTCGTCCGACACGGCAACCTGCGGCGAACCATCGCTGCCGCGGGTCAGTTCCAACTCCTGGTCGGCCAGGTCGCGGGTGTAAAAGCGTCGCGACGGGAAAATGTCGGCCGGATAGGTGAAGTTGTCGAGCATCGCCAGGGCCGCGCAGGTCCGCGCGCCAATGCCGCTCTCCAGCATTCCACCCACCCAGCAAGGCACGCCCGCCTCGCGGCAGGCATCGTGAATCGCCACAGCGTTGGTCAGCCCGCCAACGCGGCCCGGCTTGACGTTCACGTATCGGCAACTTCCCAGCTCCAAGGCCTGCACGGCCCGCTCGACGGACGACACGCTTTCGTCCAGGCAGATGGGCGTGCGGATCAGGCTGGCGAGTCGAGCGTGATCGACCAGATCGTCGTGGCTCAGCGGCTGCTCGAGCATGGCCAGACTGAAATCGTCCAGCCGACACAGAAGCTCCAAGTCGTCGAGTCGGTAGCCGGCGTTCATGTCGATATGCAGCGTTTCCGTGCGGTGCTGCGCGCGGACGGCGCGAAGCATTTCCAGCCCCCAGCCGGGCCGGAATTTGAGCTTTACCCGTTTGTAACCCTCGCCCAGCGCCGCCCCGACGGCGTCGATCAGCCGCCCTACGTCGTCCATCACGCCGAAATCGGCCCCCACGTCGACGGCGCTTCGCGTGGCGCCGAGCAGGCGGTGCAGGGGCGCCTGCTGCCGGACCGCTTCGAGCGTCCACCAGGCGTTGTCCAGCCCGGCCTTGGCGAACGGGTTGCCCTTAAAGTGCGCCAGCGCCTGTTGCAGCGCCGCGCCCGATTCAATCTCGCGGCCAACCACGGCCGGCGCCAGCCATTTTCTCAACACGGCAAACGCGCCGCCCGCCCACTCGCCGCTGTAGCACGGCGCGGCCAACGGCGTGGTCTCGGCCCAAGCGCTAAGCCCGTCGCTGGTCATCTTTACCAGCACGCTTTCGCAAACGGCGTCCTCGCCATAGGCCGTTCGCCAGGGCTCGATGAGCGGCATGGCGACGTGAAACAACTCGACCGAATCGATTCGCATGTGTCGCGCGTTCTCGTTGGTACGTGTTCCGTCTTATGAGCCCCAGGTCAACGACGGGAGTTTGCCACGCGGCTCTGCCATCGTTCGCCGGCCGTTGCGGCAACCAAGCAGGTCAAACCCAGGACGCAAACCGTATACACGATGGCGTTGGGCGTTCGACCGGTCCACTCGGCCCACGGCCACGGAAAGCGGAAAAAGGCAAAATTCAAGCCGAAGTACAACCACGCGGTGAGCAGCAACGTCGGCCGGGCGAACGCGCGGGCCGTGTCGCGTCGCTTGGCGTCAAGGGTTAAATAGCAGGCCGCCGCGGTGCATAGCGACAGCGGCAGTGCGATATACACCAGCCAGCCTGGCGCCGCAGCTAGGGCCTGCTCCTCGTACACCAGGCGGCGCAGGGTCTTGCCGGCAATGGGGATCGCGGTGATTGGCAGCGCCATCATGTACGGCCACCAGCGCCCGTCGGCGACGGCGGCGATTGGGATCAATCCCAACAGTAGCCCAACCTCCGCGTACCCCTGCAACCACGCAATTTCAGTGAACTCCGTGCCGACCAGCAGCGACACATGCAACGCTATGAGTGCGAACTCCACCAGCACCGGCGTGGTCGAAGCCGCTTGGGGCACGGCGGCGGCGATGTGCCGGCGGTTCAGCCAGGCGCCGAGGCCCAACGTGGCCCCCATGACCGCTCCGAAGGTGGTTTCCATGATGTTCCACCAGTTGAGGTGCGGATCGAGCTCGGCCCAAGGGCCGGTGCGAAACCACTGGATGTTCCAAGCATGATAGGCTTGCAGGCATTGCCCCAGCGGAAATCCCAGCGCGCCCCCCAGAATTCCCCAGAGCCCCAACCGCAGCGCCAGCCGGTCGCGTTTCCAGGCGCCGCAGTACGCCAACATGGCTGCCATCGCCAAGAGCATTCCGCCCCATACCTCGCGGCGCGGCTTGAGCGCCTCGGCATCGGGTTGCCAAAACCAGCTTGCCGAAAAATAGATGCGCGGCAGGATTCGGTTGGTAGGGTCGTACGGCTCATTGAGCGCCCAGATACCCAAAGCATAGCACCCCAGCAGGCCCAACATCATCATCGCCAGTTCGCGCATGCGATAGCCGACGCCACCCAACCCAACGCCCAAAAAAGCGCCGCCGAAGCCGATCCACAGGCCGCCCTTGATGGCCAACCCCAACATTCCCCAGCGCCATGCGTCCCAGTTTCCGACCAGCGCCTGGTCCTGCGTGAGCCCAATCGTCTGGCCGTAGGTCATCGTGCCGCCAAAGCCCATGGCCACGGTACACCAGGCGACCGCCCGGGCGGCCGACAGCGAGGTAAAATGCGGCGCCAAAAGGATCACCAGCACCAGCGAGACCAGCAGGCCGGCCATCATGGCGCCGGTTTCGTGGCCGTATTGTCCGCGAATGCCCCAAGCCATGCCGCCGGCCAAGGCGCCCAAGAGCATGGGCTTCCAAACGGATAGCGGCCGCAGCGGAGGCGTGTTTAAGTCGGACATGGCTACACATTATGCTCCACCAAGCGCCGAGGGGATAGCGTCCGCCGCGGCAATTGGCGTTCGTCGTCGGCGAGACTATTCTAAACGGTTCGAACCGGGGATCTTCGAGAAAGACGACGGCGAATATGCACGGCTTGATGATGGATTTTCAGTTGACGCTTCCCACCATGATGCGGCGGGCAGAGTTGCACTTCGGCCCCAAGCCGATCGTGAGCCAGCAGCCCGATAAGTCACTGGTCCGCAGCAATTACAGCAAGGTGATTCGCCGCACCAAGCAATTGGCGCTTGCCTTGCAAAGCCTGGGAATTTCCCGCGGCGATCGTGTGGGCACCTTGTGCTGGAACCACCAGCAACACCTCGAAGCGTATTTTGGCATTCCGGCGGCTGGCGGGGTTTTACACACCCTCAATCTTCGCTTGCACCCCAGCGACCTGGCCTACATCGCCGGGCACGCTGGCGACAAAGCGGTCATCGTCGACGCCAGCTTGTGGGAACTGTTCGACAAGTTCCGAGGAGAGGTTCCGTTCCAACACGTGATCGTTGTGTCTTCCCCGGGCAAGCCGGCCCCGGCCGGAACGTTGGATTACGAACAGCTTATCGCCGGGTTCGACGCTGACACGTTCGAGTATCCAACCATCGAAGAAAACCAGGCCGCCGCCATGTGCTACACGTCGGGCACCACCGGGCGGCCCAAAGGCGTGCTCTACTCGCATCGCGCCATCACGCTGCATTCGGTGGCCAATGGCATGGTCGATGCGCTGGCGCTGTCGGAACGCGACGTGACGATGCCCGTCGTTCCGATGTTTCACGCCAACGCCTGGGGGATGCCGTTTACCGCCACGCTGGTCGGCGCCGCGCAGGTTTTTCCCGGCCCACACCTGGACCCGCCCAGTTTGCTGGAGCTGTTGGCCAAGGAGCGGGTGACGATGACCGCCGGCGTGCCGACGATTTGGCTGGGGATATTGCAACTGCTCGATCAGAATCCCGGCAAGTACGATCTTTCGGCGCTACAGACGATGGTCGTGGGGGGCTCGGCGGCGCCGCCGTTCATGATCCAAGGGTTTCAGGAGCGGCACGGGCTGAAGATTGTCCACGCCTGGGGGATGACCGAATTGAGCCCGATGGGAACTGTGGCGAACCTGCCCAGTCGCTTGGCCGAGGCGCCAAAAGAAGAACAGTTTGCCTACCGCGCCAAGCAGGGCAACCCCGTGCCGCTGGTCGAAATTCGCGGCCGCAACGAAAACGGCGTGATCCCCTGGGACGGCCAGACGATGGGCGAGTTGGAGGTGCGGGGGCCGTGGATCGCCGCGTCGTACTACAACAGCCCCGAAGGCGCCGCTTCGTTCACCTCCGACGGCTGGTTCCGCACCGGCGACATCGTGGTCATCGACGAGCACGGCTGTATGCAGCTTCAGGACCGGGCTAAGGACGTGATTAAGAGCGGCGGCGAGTGGATTAGCTCGGTGGCAGTGGAAAATGCCCTGATGGCTCATCCGGCCGTGGCCGAGGCAGCCGTGGTGCCGGTGTTTCACCCTAAATGGGACGAACGACCGCTGGCGGCGGTGGTGCTTAAGCCAGGGCAAAGCGCTACGGCCGAGGCGTTGATCGAGCACCTGCGGCCCCAATTTGCCAAATGGTGGCTCCCCGAAGCGGTGGAATTCATCGACGCTATCCCAAAAACCAGCGCCGGGAAGTTCCTTAAGAGCGCCCTGCGTGATAAGTTCAAGGACTATTACCAAAAGACTTCGTAGTCGCCGGGCTTGGGAGGAGTCCACCTCAGGCCGCCAACCAACGACATTGTCTGCAAGCCAACTATTTCAGGAGCCTAGATCATGCCGGTCCCCGTCATTTTACAAGCGGTGCGGACGCCCTTTGGCCGACGCGATGGTGCGCTCCGCGAAACCCGTCCCGACAACATACTGGCCCACGCGCTGCGCGGCCTGGTGACCAAGGCAAAAATCGACCCGGCAAAAATTGAAGACGTGGTCTGCGGCTGCGTCTCGCAAGCCGGTGAACAGGGCGCCAACATCGGCCGGCTGGGCGTGTTCCTGGCCGAGTTTCCCATGGAAGTGCCGGCCGTGAGCCTGAACCGGATGTGCGGCTCGAGCCAACAGGCGGTCCACTTCGCGGCCCAAGAGATTGCCGCGGGCGATGCCGCTTACGTCATCGGCTGCGGCGTGGAGAGCATGACGCGGGCGCCGATGTTCAGCGACGTCGGCAGCCTGGACAAGATGAATCCCGAACTGTTCAGCAAGTTTGAGTTGATTCATCAGGGCGAAAGCGCCGAACGGATGGCCGAGAAGTGGAAGATCACGCGTAAGGACGTGGACGAATTTGCGATGGAGAGTCATCGCCGAGCCAGCCATGCGATCAAGGAAGGCTGGCTTAAGGAAATCATTCCGATCGACGGCGTGGACGCCGAGGGGAAGAAGATTTCGCTGACCGTCGACGAAGGGGTGCGGCACACGCTGAATCCCGAGAAAATCGCCAGCCTAGCCACCGTGTTTCGACCCGACGGCAACGGCGTCGTCACGGCCGCCAACAGCAGCCAGGTTTCCGACGGGGCGGCGGCGGTGCTGGTGGGCGATCGCGAAGTGGCCGAGTCAGACGGTTACAAGCCGCTGGCCAAGTTTCGCGCCCGCGTGGCGGTGGGCGACGACCCGACACTGCAGCTAGCCGGCGTGATTCCGGCGACTGTGAAGGCGCTTAAGCGATCGGGCCTGACGATGAAGGACATCGACTGGTTCGAGATCAACGAGGCGTTCGCGTCGGTGGTCTTGGGTTGGGCCCGCGAGCTCAAGCCCGACATGGCCAAAGTTAACCCCTGGGGCGGCGCCATTGCGCACGGTCACCCCTTGGGCGGCACCGGCGCCGGCTTGATGTCCAAGCTGGTCCATGGCCTGCAAACCACCGGCGGCACGCTAGGGTTGCAAGTCATGTGCATCGGCCACGGCCAAGCGACCTGCACCATCGTCGAGCGGATCTAAATGGTCTCGCGTGATTCTGGGAGGTATAAGAGTCCTGCCGTGTTCGTCGGCCCGTTCGGTTTCGGTCAGGCGGCAGTGGTCGCGCGGGTC
>CAYWTU010000215.1:0-6917 GCA_964461275.1 uncultured Pirellulales bacterium
CTGGCCGTCGAGGCCTGGCAAATGACCGCGGTCGAGGTGAAATAGCCGCCTCGCGGCGATTGGAGGCGTCCCGGAAACCGAATTCAAGCCGGGAGCAGTTCACTGGGTTGGTCGCTTGCCCGTCGCGCCGTCTTGACCGGCGCCGCCTTGCATCTGCTGCTGCGCCTGGCGTCCCAACAGCACCTCGTTGAAACCCTTGAGATCGGTCCAGAACGTCCCCTGGCCTGCGTAGAGCATGTTCAACTTGATGTCCTTGGGCAACCCGGTGGCGAAGACCCACTGGTTGTACGCGGCGCCTGAGCCGAACGCCGCGACCGCGAGCTGAAACTTCTGAGCTTTGGCCTCTTGCATCTGTTTATCCGCGCCGCTGGTGGCCTCTCCCAAAACCACTTTGGCCTGCGATTCCAACTCGGCTGTCTGCCGATCGATGACCGCCACCATTTGAACGGTTTGGGCCTTCGTTTCTTCCGCCTTCTTGAGGCCATCGGCCTGCACGTTGGCCACCTTGCGCTCGGTTTCGGCGCGGATGCGGGCCGATTCCAATTCCACGCGCCGTTCGGCCTCGCGAAGTTTGGCTTCGGTCCTGGCGGTCAGTTGCTCCTGATCGCGAGTGAGCTTGAGCTCGTCCGACAGGTTGGCCAACTGGATTGGCAGCCGGACGTCCTGGGGAATCGAGATGTAGCGGATCAAGCCGTACAGAAGGGTGATGTTCTTTTCTTTCAAGGCGGTCTGAAACGCAATGGACGCATCTTCTTGGAATCTCCGCCGCGAATCGCCCACGAGCAGGTCCACCGCCCCCATCTGCGAGCCGCGAATGCGGCAAATGCTTTCGATCTGCGGCACGATCACCTTATCCTCGACGGCCAGTATTGAGCCGAAACGGCGGATGGTGTCGGCCGCCTGATCGGGCATGATGCCCCAGATGGCGGTAAAATCGATGTGGATCGGGAAGCCGTCGTTCGAGGGAAACTCAATTCCGCCCGAATCGACGTCGATTAACGGCTCGCCGCTTTCGTCCAACGTCACGTTGCCCGCGCGGTCCAGCTTGCGCCGCGCCTCCAGGCTCTTTTCCCGGTAACCCACCTCTACGACGTCGATCTGCTGCTCGCGCGGATTGACCGGATACAGGCCGGGCTGCAACACCTTGCTCTGAATGCCGGCCCGCTGCAAAAATTTTCCGGGGTGCTCCAAGTCGGGTACGTCGGTCAGGTTGGTGACCACGCCGACGTAGCCGGTGGGCACGCTCACCCACCCGGAAACTTTTTCTTGATTGTTGACGCTCTGCCGTTCGTCCTTGACGACTTTGAATTCGTAGCCATAGGGGTTGTAGCGATACCGTCCTGGGCCGAACGCCTTGCGAAGGATGCCCTTGTACTGCGTGCCATCGAGGTCGCCGTCGACTAAGAACTGATCGCCGGGAAGATTCTCGCCGTATTTGCTCGTCACCAGCCCGACTTCGCCCGGCTGAATGACCATGTCTTCGATCATGGTGCGCTCCCACCAAATGGGACAATAAAAATGCCGCCCGGGGCCGCGGAGTTGTTCCAAAATGCCGATCTCCACCGGCCGGTCGGCGTTCTTTTCGCTCACCTTGGCGAAGTGTCCGGCCGCCGCCGTTTTGCGCGAACCAAACAAGAGCGGCCCCTTATAGCGCAGCACCAGGCTGTACCCTTCCGGGACGTAGATCCGGTTGACGGTCCAATGGAACCCCTGATAAATCGCCGCCGCGATCAACAGCGACAGCAGAAGTCGCGGCCATGCGGCCGCGGAAATTCGGCCGCCGCGCAGTGGAAGTCGTTGACGAAGGAGTTGCCAGGACATGTTCGTGTTCCTCTGTTCCTCAGGGCCGCGTGTCACGCACGGCAGTCTAAGATGCCGCCAAACAAGCTGACGACGGACCGCTAACTCCCGTTGATTTCAGCGAACCGAGCAGGTTGTTTGTTGGGCTCGAAAAGGGTTATTTCGCCGCGGCAGCTGCTGCGGCCGTGGCGCCCGGCGCTCCGCTGGGCGGTGCGGGGCGTTTCGGGGCGCTGTCGCCGCCGCTGTTGAACGACTCAAAAATCTTCATGATCGGGCTGTCGGCCGTGTTGACCATCATGTTGCGATAGGCGCCGGCCAGCTTCTCGAACAGCACATATTGGGCGTACTGTCCGCCGTCGCCGCCGAAGGCCTCGACGGCCCGATTCCAACCGGCCGCCTCGGCGCTGTTTTCCAGTTCGACCACCTGGGCCGCCGCCTTGCCGCGCGAGAGGATCGCCGCCGCCTCGTCCTTGGCTGCGTCCAGCTTCAACTTGGAGACGGCCATTTCCTGGTTGGCCTTGGTGACGGCCACCTCCTGCTCGCGGAGGGCCTTGGTCGTCAGGCCCACGACTTCCTGGTCGGCCTTAACAATCTCCTTTTTCTGCTCGACGGTGGCCTTCTCAATAGCCAGTTTGATTTCCGATTCCTGCTGCAAGATTTGTTGTTGGTATTGTTTTTCGTTTTGCTTGGCGATTTCGCGGTCGCGCACGGCGTCGGCGATCTGTTCCGGCGGATAAATCTTGGTGATCAGCGCCTGGATGATTTCGATCCCCAACCGATCGCAGGCGTCGCGCATGCGCTGTTGGAATTTTTCCTGGAACTGGGTTCGCATCGTGCCTTGAATGAAGTCGCGGCCCAGGCTGTTCGAGCCTTCCAACCGGCAGATGCTGCGGGCGTTGGGCAAGATCGCCTTGCGAATCAATTCCTCTTGAATCTCCTCGCCGTTCTGGAACTCGTTGTATTCCACGTACACCTGGGCGGCCATCTCCGGTTTCACGCGGAATTCGATCACGCCGTCCAAGCTGACCCAGAAGCCGTCCTTCGAAGGGAACCCCATGTCCTTCTTTTCCGCCAAATTGAAGCGCTGGCTGCGGCAGTCGATCAGATTGATCCGCGTCACGTACGGGTTGACGTAGTACGTGCCCGGCTCCTTGGTCTCCTCCATCACGCCGCGACAGCCGGTCGGAACGGTGATTTGGTTCGGGTCTTCGGCCACGGGGCCGGTCAGATTCGTAACCACTCCCTTGAAACCGGCCGGCACATTCACCGGCTCGTGCAACTCGACGATTTCCACGTATGGATTGATCGGATATCGGCCAGGCCGCAGCACGTCGGCCACGATCCCCTTTTGCCCCTCTTTGGTCGCCACCAATTGGCCGTGCGGCAATTCGTCGCCGGCCAGCCGAATCCGTACGCCGAGCTTGCCGGCCGGAACTTCCACTTGATCCACAATTTGCCAGTCCCATTCCAGCGGGTTCATAAAATACCGACCTTCAGTCAGCACCTCGCGCTGCACCCCTTTGTATTCCTTGCTGGGCGCCACTTCATCGCTGTTGGCCAGGTTCTTGCCGGTCTTGTGGATCAAGATGGCGGCCATCTTGGGTGGCACGTTGATGCGGCACTCCTGGTACGCCACCAACGCTAGCGCCAACATGCTGACGCCCGCGATCAGGCTCCCCACGAAGCTGGCCGCCACCGTCGACGAAACCTCGCCTCCTTTGCCGCCACGCTTGCGCTTACTCGGCGAACGGATTTCGGCGACGTCCTGCGACGGCTGATCCTGCTGTTCTTCTTCACCGCTCATGGCGGGAATCTCCCTAGGGGCTTGGTGTGCCGGCCGGCGCCGGCCGCGGCGCTCACTCAACGGTACGTCACGTGACGCTATCGCCACCTGGCGACACGTTGCGGCTGGTTCGGTTAGAATACTGCCGCACCGTTACAACCGCTACGACGGTCCGTCGCCGCAAATCACGCGCCTAACGGCGCAACTCGAATACGACGGCCGGGTTGCACGCGGTTTTTCGGCCCCCGCCAAATGTCCCCAGCAACGTCTTGCCTATGTCCGCGCTGACCGAATACCGCTACAACCGTCTCACCTGGCCCGAGGTCAACGACGCGGTAGCGGCGCAGAAACTGGTGATTTTGCCCACAGGTTCGACCGAACAACACGGTCCGCACTTGCCGCTGGATGTCGACCTGTTTTTGTGTGAGTCTGTGTGCCTGGAAGTGGGGCGCCGCGCGCCCGACCGCGTCCTCGTCTTGCCGCCCATTTCCTATGGCTTGAATCTGCACCACATCGATTTTCCTGGCACGGTTCACATCGAACCCGAAACGTTCATCGCCTTTTGTCTGAACATCACCAAGAGTCTGGCGTATCACGGCTTTGAAAAAATCTTGCTGGTCAACGGCCACGGCTCGAACGCGCCGCTGGTCGACCTGATCGCCCGCAAGACGGTGCTGGCCACAAATTCGCTCTGTTTCGCCACCGGCTACTTCTATTTCTTGCTGGAGGCGTTTGAACAGGTTCGCGAGAGTCCGGTCATGGCCCACGCCGACGAATTCGAGACGTCGCTGTACTTGCACTTGGCCCCGGAGCGGGTCCGCATGGAGTTGGCCGCCGAGGACAATGACCGGATGGGTAAGTTTGTCTCCAGCGACAGCACCGGAAATTATCCCGTGCGGTTCAATGACTATTGGGGCCGCTGGACGCGCAGCGGCGTGCATGGCGATCCGACGAAGGCCACGGCCGAGAAAGGACGGGTGATCTTTGAAGCCGCCGTCGAGGGACTCGTGAAACTGGTCGATGAGTTGCGGGCATGGCCCATCGAACGGCGCCAAGACATGCACTGCAATCCAGTTCAGGGCCAGATTCGCTGGTAAGGCCGGCGCATCCGTCGCGACCGGCGGCGACGGTACGACTTGGAGGCGTTAATCCGCTCTATCTCGGACGGTTCCTATGACACGCATTTCACCTCTGCCGCGACTTCGTCAACCGTGACCCATCTCTCGCCTTTGCCCGTGCAGCGACAACCGCGCCGCGATCGCTACGACGCGGTGGTGGTCGGCTCGGGGCCCAATGGCCTGGCCGCCGCGATCACGCTGGCCCGCGCGGGCCGGACGGTCGTGGTATTGGAAGGGGCCGAGACGATCGGCGGCGGGATGCGGTCGGCCGAGCTCACGCTGCCGGGATTCGTACATGACGTCTGTTCGGCGATTCATCCGCTGGGGATTGCTTCGCCGCTGTTCCGCAATCTCCCGCTGGCCGACTTCGGCCTGGAATGGATCCAGCCCCCCGCGCCGGTGGCGCATCCGCAGCTCGACGGCGCGGGAATCGTCGTCCAGCGATCGCTCGAGGAAACGGCCCGCCGCTTGGGCGCCGACGGCCCGGCGTATCGGCGGTTGTTGACGCCGCTGGTGGAGCGCGCCGACGCCCTGCTTGCCGACACGCTCAAGCCGCTGGGCGTGCCCGCCCATCCGTTGTTGCTGGCCCGCTTCGGTTGGCAGGGGATGCGATCGGCGCAGCGGCTGGTGAAACAACACTTTCGCCAGACCTTGGCCCCCGGTCTGTTCGCGGGGATGGCGGGACATTCAATTTTGCCGATCGACCGGCCGTTGACGGCGGCCGTAGGACTGATGTTTTGCATGACGGCTCACCATCGCGGTTGGCCGTTGCCGCGCGGCGGATCGCAGTCGATTGCCGACGCTATGGGGCGTTACCTGGCGTCGCTGGGGGGCGAATTGGTGGTGGGCCACAAGGTGAATTCACGCAGCGACTGTCCGGCGGCCAAAGCGATATTGCTGGACACTTCGCCGCGTGAAATGCTGCGGATTCTGGGCCATGAGCTACCGGCGGCCTATCGGCAAGCGCTCACGCGATTTCGCCATGGACCGGGAGTGTTCAAGCTCGATTGGGCCTTGGAGGGACCGATTCCATGGAGGCACGCCGAGTGCGCGCACGCCGGCACCGTGCATGTGGGAGGGACCTTTGAGGCCATTGCCGCCGGCGAGCGGGCGGCGTGGGAGGGCCGTGTGTCCGACGAGCCGCTGGTCCTCGTGGCTCAACAGAGCCTGTTCGACGAATGCCGCGCTCCGCCGGGTAAGCACACCGGCTGGGGATATTGCCACGTGCCTCACGGCTGCACGCTCGACATGACCGAGCGGATCGAGGCCCAGATCGAACGGTTTGCCCCCGGCTTTCGCCAGCGGATATTGGCCCGGCACGTTTCGTCGCCGGCCGACCTCGAACGATCGAATCCGAATTATCCGGGCGGCGACATCACGGGCGGGGTCATGGCGGGCTGGCAAATGTTCGCCCGCCCGACGCTGCGCCGCGTACCGTATAGCACCCCGCTGGCGGATGTCTTCCTCTGCTCGGCCAGCACGCCCCCCGGCGCCGGCGTCCACGGCATGTGTGGTTATCACGCCGCGCGTGCAGCTTTGGCGGGCGTGCTGCGGGGCTAGATAGCACAGAAGCTGTGATCCCAGGTTGTTGCTAGAAGGAATCCGTAGCCCATGCGCCGGTTGCCGCTATGGTACGACCTTCAACGAGATGTCGACACGGCTAGATGTCCGCATACTCCGGGAATCGGCGAATTCCCGCTTGGACAAGCCTCATCAATCGCCGGCCCGTTGAAGTTTGCAGGTGTTGCCAGACGGGAAATTGAAAACCGACTGGGGCGACGAGAGGCGCAGCGTGCGGCCATGGGTATTCGACATTGGGACCATCTTGCGCCAAGTCGGGAGTGATGCGTTCCAATTCATAGGCGATCGGGAGCATGCTGGCCAGCGCACTGCGGAGCGAATCGTAGTTCTTGAAATCGAATGAGTCCGCCATGCGTTGCTGATCCAGCGACCGGCGCACATGCCCCAGGAATCTGAGAAAATTGACGAAGCACGCGTGTGTGCGCGGCGGCGCGGTGTTACGCCACAAATATGCCTTGGCCAATTTCTCCGTAGCCATCTGTATTTGTTGCAGCAAATGGCATTCCGCGCCGCCTTCTCGGCGCAACCGCAGGAATAGTTCGTGATCTGCTCGGGACTAGCGCCACCAGAGCTCCTGAAACCTATTCATGAGGATAACGAACGGCGTCCTTCAAGGACCAGTTGCTTGGTAAAGG
>CAYWTU010000216.1:0-6903 GCA_964461275.1 uncultured Pirellulales bacterium
CCGAAGAGCGCGAGTTGGTCCTGGCATATGCCCGCAGTGGCGTCCTGCTGTCCGGCCTCAACTGGCTGCGGTGGCTCTACGTCGATCAGCGGCAATTCGACCACCGCGAAACGATCCTGCGGCGACTGGACGGCTTTGTCCAGCGGCTGGACCATCTGGCGGGCGTCAACTAAACACCTGCCGTGTAGTCGCCATTCGGGGGGCCAAATCGAAGGAAAATCGGGCTTGGAACCCTCTACCGGTCGCGGACATCCAAATTTTGGCGGCCGCGCTCACGTTGACCTAGGGGGCAGGCCCTACGTAGAATTAGCAACTCCTGATCCGGTAACCAGTTAGCGCATGAAGCGGATGGCATCTTTAGGCTCCAATACGGCTCGCCACGGTTGGGCGTGGGCCATTTCCTCGTGGGCCGCCTTGGTCTGCCTGGGGTTCGTGCTTTTGGCGGGTCCGGCGCTTGGCCAGCCGCCTCCTCCTCCCGCGCCGTCGCTGGGCGTACAGGGGATTGGCGGAGGACAGCTCAACTTTCGAGCGCCGCGGGACGTTGGCGGCGACATCTTGACCGTGGCCGCGCGCATTCAATCAGGGCCCAACGGCCAGCCGGAGCTGATTGTTTCGGCCAAGATAAACGCGGGCTGGCACATCTACTCGGTGACCCAAAAACCGGGCGGACCAAAGCCCACGAAAATTGACCTTACCGGCCCGGCCGGTTTCGCCCTAGCGGGTACGCCTACCGCAGCGCCGGCCGCGGAAAGTCACCAAGAGCCGCTATTCGGCGGCCTAACCGTAGAGTCGCACGCAGGTCAGGTGGCCTGGACCGTGCCGATCGCCGGTCCGGCGGGAACCGATTGGGCGACAGCCGTCGTCTCGGGCAAGGTCAATGCACAGGGATGCACCGATATGACGTGCAACCCGCCCAGGGATTTTGCCTTCGAGGCCCGTTGGCAGGGGCCGCCCCCCATGGCGCGGACCGTGGCCAAGGCCGCGCCGGCGACGACGACGGGCGCCTACGCCGTCCCGGGGGCGCACGTCGTACTACGCGGACAATTGGACCGTGGCGCGGTCGCGCCGGGCGACACGCTGAGATTTACGCTGCGGGCAGAGCCCCGCGACGGGTTTCACCTGTACGCCTGGGCCGAGCGCGACCCGGTAGAAGTCTCAAAGCCGACATTGATTGCGTTTCAGGAGCTCAATGGTTGGCGGGCGGCGCCGCCGCGGACCAATCCTGCGCCCTTGAGCAAACCCGGAGCGATTGCCGGTGGGCCGCCTGCATTGGTGCACAAAGAGCCGGTGGAGTGGGCCATCGACATTTTCGTCCCGACCGACACGTTGCCGGGCAGGTACAGCCTGAGCGGGCTGGTGGGAATACAAACCTGTACCGAAGAACGCTGCGACGCGCCCTCCGGCGCACAGTTCCGCGTCGACGTGACCGTGGGAGAAGGGCCCTCGGCTGCCGTACCGTTGACGTTCACGCCTGCGCCCGGGAAGTACGCCGCGGCGGCGAAACTAGCCGCGACCGGACCTGACGGCGGACCGGCACAGGTTAAAGGCGTGGCCGACATGCCGCCGGCGCCACCTGTGGTCGCCAACGGCGCCGGCCCGGTGATGATCGAATCGCCGACGCCTGTCACGGAGCTTTTCGGGACCATCGTGCCGCAGGAGTTCGGCAACTTGGGCTCGGGCGCTCGCTCGCTGCAAGTGATATTGCTATCGGCCTTTTTGGGCGGGTTCATCCTCAACTTCATGCCGTGCGTGCTGCCGGTGATCGGGCTGAAAATCTTGGGATTCGTGCAGCAAAGCCGGGACAGCCGGGGCCGGATTTTCATGTTGAACGTCTGGTACACGTTGGGCTTGCTCAGCGTGTTCATGATCTTGGCCACGATGGCCACCGCGTTCAACAAGAATTGGGGCGAGCAGTTCGGCAGCACCTGGTTCAACATTGCCATGGCGTCGGTGGTGTTTGCCATGGCGCTGAGTTTTTTGGGCGTGTGGGAAATTCCGATTCCTGGCTTCGTTGGCAGCGGCACGGCCAACGACTTGGCCGCGAAGGAAGGTGCGCCCGGAGCGTTCGCCAAAGGAGTGCTCACGACTGTGTTGGCCACGCCTTGCAGCGGACCGTTCCTGGGACCGGTGTTTTTCTACGCGCTGACGCAGCGGCCCGCGATTACCTATGCAATTTTCGCCTGCGTGGGGTTGGGGTTGGCCAGTCCGTATCTGCTGATCGGGGCGTTCCCGCGGTTGATTCGCTTCTTGCCTAAGCCGGGCGCGTGGATGGACACGTTCAAGCACCTGATGGGGTTTGTGCTGTTGGCCACGGTGGTGTTCCTGTTCACGTTCATGCAGCAGGACTACGTCGTGCCGACATTCGCGCTGCTGGTCGGAATCTGGGCCGCCTGCTGGTGGATTGGGCACACGCCGCTGACGGCGCATCTGGGACAAAAGCTGCGGGCATGGGGGATGGGCGCCGCGGCGATCGCCGCAACGGCCTTGGTCGCGTTCAACTATTTGTTGCCGGGCAAAGAGCTGCTGGAGTGGGAGCCGTTTTCGCCGCAGCGGCTGGCTCAACTGACGCAGTCAGGACACACCGTGTTGGTCGACTTTACGGCAGATTGGTGCCTGAACTGCAAGACGAACGAGGCCTTGGCGTTGAACACGCCGGAGGTCAGCCGCGCGGTGCAACGCAACAACGTGGTTACGCTCAAGGCCGACTTCACCGACACGCCTCCCGACATCAAGGATATGCTGGCGCTGCTGCACAGCCGCACGATCCCGGTGACGGCCGTGTTTCCCGCCACGCGGCCGAACGAGCCGCTGGTGTTGCGGGACTTGATCTCGAAGCGGCAGGTGCTCGAGGCGCTTCAGGCGGCCGGGCCGTCGCAACCGTCGCCCGCGGTGACGGCTCGGAAATAGCGCCGCCGCAAGGGCAGCGCGTCCAAGGCGCCCGGTCAGGACAATAGACGGCGTAATTCTTTGGGAAGCTGCGAATTCAGCCGCAACGGTTGGCCCGTGGTTGGATGAGCCAACGTCAGCCCGCTGGCATGGAGCGCCAGGCGAGAGGCGAAAGAGGATCTCGGACCGTAGCGCCGGTCGCCTACGACCGGACATCCCACGCTGGCCAGATGCACGCGAATCTGATGTTTGCGACCGGTTTCCAGGCGGACCTCGACCAACGTCCGCTCGAAACGCGTTTCGAGCGAGCGGTAGTGCGTGACCGCACGGCGGCTGTCTGCCGTGGGGCTGTCGCGGCTGAAAACCTTGAGCGATTGAGGGTCCTCGATCAAGTAGCTGGAGATGGTTCCGGCCGGCGCTGGCGGGCTTGATTGGACCACCGCCAAGTACGTTTTTTCGACCGCAGACCACGTCTCTTGCAACCGCTGTTTGACCGCCTCCGATTTGGCGAAGAGCGCCAGCCCGGACGTTTCCCGGTCGATGCGATGGACAACCCAGGCCCGCGCAGGCCTGGGCTCGCGCTCGCGCAAGAACTCATTGACCCGCACGTAGAGCGTGTCGGTGGCCTGGCGATCGGTTGCCACCATCAACAGTCCGGAGGGTTTTTCGACAACGAACAGATCCTCGTCTTCATGGACAACGTAAATCCTTGCCTTCTGCATCCGCTCGGACACCGCGACGCTGCGCACGCTGCGGACTTCCACTTCATCGCCGGCGGCGAGCGGGTGGTCGAATTGCCGAACGGGCGTGCGATTGACCGCTACGGCGCCGTGCTTGAGCAGATTCTTGGCCTGTCCGCGCTTCAGCTTCAAGGCGTCGAGCAGATAGACCAGCAGCGGTTGCGGTTCTACGACGATCTGGGGACGGCGGTTCGTCATTGGTCGCCTTTCGGCCTGGCAGCGGCGTGCGAGCCTTTGCAGGCAGCGGCCTCACTCGCCGTAGGCGGTCGAGCGGCGAAACTGTTCCACGATGCGGCCGTTTTTTCGCACAACCAAGGGGCTAACCGCCAACAGCTTGGCCAGCGACGCCCGCTTTTCTTCCAGGTTGCGGTCGTCGTAGCCGTTGACCATGTCGCCGAACTGGCTGGTGTGGGCGGCGGCCGCGCGAGCTTTTTTCTCGGCCACGTCCGTGATGTCTACCGTATAGTTCGGCTGCGCGGAATAGTAGAAGTATGCGACGGGCACGCGATGGGCCCGGAATCCTTGCCGCTCCAGTTCTGGAAAGTACAGCCGCCAGGCCGCGGCCCGCATGGCGTCGGCCGTGATGACCGCGCCGCTGCGGTGGTCCGACTTGTGCCATTGCTCGTGCGGTGCGCCGGGATCGATGGAGAACACCGCGTCGGGCCGATGACGGCGGATTTCGCGCGCGACCTGCATGGTCAACTCGCGACGATCGACGTACTCGAGCATGCCGTCGTCGTACCCCAACCAAGTGATCTTGTCCTTGCCGATGCCGAGGATTTCACAGGCTTGCTCCTGTTCGCGGCGGCGTATCTCGGCCAGTCGCTCCTTGGTCATGGCGGGATCGTTCGAGCCGGCGTTGTCCGAGGTATAGATCAAAATCTGCACGTTGTTGCCCCCCGCCGCCAGCATCGCCAGCAGTCCACCGCTGGTGAACGTGTCGTCGTCGGGATGCGGCGTGACCATGAGGACGGTCTTGCCGGTCCACTTCTCAATGCGGTCTTCGCCGACATAGTCGGGCTCGGCGCGGGCCACCTGCGCCAGGAGTCCGTGAGGCGCGGCAATCAACGCGATCCCCGCCGCCGCACAGGCGAACAAGTCTCGAATCGAACGACGAAGTGGATTGGGGCAAATGTGACCAGACATAACGGGAGCCTATCCTAGAGGCCGCCAAACAGGCAGACAACGGTCACCAAGGGACTTCTGCAGGTCGTCGCAAGGCTGCCGCTGAGGCCGGCCGTTAGAACAGCGCCTGCGGCCGAATCACCTGGCAACCCAGTCGGTCGCCGAGCCGCTGGCGGAGCCGCTCGAAGTGCGGCTCGTCGTGATAGAGGCCGATGATGGCCCCCCCAGAGCCAGCAAACTTGGCGCTGGCGCCGGCGCGGCGGGCCTCTTCGACCATGGCCACCTGCTGAGT
Source organism: uncultured Pirellulales bacterium (assembly GCA_964461275.1). GTDB lineage: Bacteria > Planctomycetota > Planctomycetia > Pirellulales > CAYNRE01 > CAYWTU01. Next base: position 5,044 of record CAYWTU010000216.1, read on the forward strand.
GGGCAGGCGGCAGATGCTGCGGCGGGTGTCGAAATTGGCGTTCACCAGCCGCGAAAGTTCGTCGGTGTCTCCTTTGACCAGGGCATCGCGGGCCGAGGCCGCCAGTTGGGCAAACGTTTCCATCGCCTGGACGACATCGAGGTCGCCGCGGTTGTAACGTCCTCGCAGGTCGTTGTGAAACACCTCGGTCGGATTGCTGACATCCGCGTTATAGGCCACGTAAACCGGCGGCAATAATCGCGGATCGAGCCGCTGGTAGGCCCCGTATTCCAGGTTCAAACCGGGCTCGCGGCGGCACGCTTGCGGGCCGAAGTCCATGTAGACCAATCCTTCGTACACCTGAATCACGCGGTCTTGCAAACCGCCGGGAATTCCCAGCTCGTGATTCTCCACCGATAGTGCCAGCGAGGGTTGAACCTCCAGGGGAATCTTGACCTCGAAGAACTCCATCAGGGCGCGCTGCGTGGCGATGATGATGGCGCTGGACCCAGCCAACCCCAACAGTCGCGGGATCGAGGTTTGGTAGCGAATGGCGAAAGGGCGGTTGGCCAGCGGATGCCCGACCGCTTCGCAATACTCCGCGAAACGTTTGATCGTGGCTTTGACCAACCGGATGCCTCCGTAGTAGCCGTGCAGCTCTACGTCGCGCACCAGCTCCTCGAGCGAATCGAAGTGGCTTTGGTCCTCGGCGCTCTGGACGATCTCCAGCCGGTCCCATTCATACAGCACCACCTCGGCGCAGAAGTTCTTCAAGATCAGCGAGATGGTCTTACCGCGGTAACCATCCGATGGGTTGCCAACCAGGCCGGCTCGGGCGTAGGCGCGCTGACGAATGATGCGCATGGGATGAAACTGCTGAAAATCTAAGCTGCGTTAGCCGCCAGCAACTGCGAAGTCGCCCAGAGGCAGGGGAGGAAAAGGCGTTGCACGCAATGGGCTAAGGGAACGCGCCGAAGTCGCCGCGCGAGGCTGCAACGGAAACTGCCGGTCGTTGAACGGGGGCTAGAGGCGTTCGCGGCGCTCGGTGTACTCGAACGCCGCTGCTGTTCGCCGTGTGCCCGGCCCTCAATGGGGTTCATCGTTGTGCCGTTGGTCATTCAGCGCCACGGCTCTTCAAGAGCGTCTTCACGTAGGCGATGGCCGCCGGGCCGTACTCGGGATCGTCCATGGCGCTCTCCAGAAACGCCTGAAAGTAGCTTTCGAAATTGCCGATGTCGTACCTCTGCTGGCCAGGACCAAGCACCATGCCAAAGCCGCGGCCGCCGTCGGCCAGCAACTGCTGCAAAGCGTCGGTGAGTTGAATCTCGCCTCCCTTGCCGGGCTTGGTGCGGGCAAGGTAGTCGAAGATCCGTGGGCTGAGGACATATCGCGCCGCTACGGCCAGGTCGCTGGGCGCCGCCTCGACCGATGGCTTCTCCACCAGGCCCGCCAATTCGAATGTGTCGCCCACGGCGCCGCGCGGTTGGGCGATGCCGTACTGCACCACCTCGTGCCGAGGCACTCGCTCGAAGGCGATCACGGCGTCGGCCCCCTGGCGTTCGAACAGATCGGTCATCCGCCGCACGACGTCGCTGCGATTGTGCAAACCGATAATCGAATCGCCCAGCGCCACCACAAAGGGCTGTTGGCCCACGAACGGCCGCGCACAGAGGATCGCGTGCCCCAGGCCCAATTGCCGCCGCTGACGGGTGTAGAAATACTCCAGTTCTTCGCGCTCGTAGGCCAACTCGGCCAGCAGATCTTCTTTGCCCGTTTCGCGCAGGTTTGCGATCTGCTCGGCGGACAGATCGAAACGGCTCTCGATGCCCGCCTTACCAGGTCCGGTGATGAACAGCAGCCGCCGCACGCCGGAGGCGGCCA
>CAYWTU010000217.1:0-6893 GCA_964461275.1 uncultured Pirellulales bacterium
AGCACCTACGCCAGCTATTGGATCAAGCAATCGATCAAGCGGGCGCTGATCAACACGGCCAAGACGATCCGCATTCCGGCCTATATGGTCGAGCTGTTGTCCAAGTGGCGGCGGGCGACGATTCGCCTGACCGAAGAGCTGGGCCGCGGTCCCACTCCCGAGGAAGTGGCCCGAGTATTGGGACTGCCGCGGAAGAAGCTGTCGATCATCAAGAAGGCGATCCGCATTTACAACTCGACCCCCCAGACCGATCAGGCCGAGGCGGGTTGGTCGTTGGGCGAGATGGTGATGGACGAGCGGGCCAAGAGCCCTGAAGACGAAATGGTCGAAAGCGACGCCCTGTCGCAAATCAAGCTGCTATTGGGAACGATGGACCCTCGCGAGGCTACGGTGTTGCGGATGCGATTCGGCCTGGCCGACCATCAGCCGCACACGCTCAAAGAAATCGGCGAGGCGCTGGGCCTGACCCGGGAACGCGTTCGGCAGATCGAAACCGAGGCCCTCGCCAAGTTGGCCGATTACTTGCAAGGCGACACCCGGATTCCGCAGCACTTCTTGGAACTGGCCGCTGCGCGGGACAACGACTAGGCGCGTACCCTAAGAGGCCGCCAAACAACCTGACAACGGCCCTCGAACTCCCGGCGATTCCAGCGAACCGAGTTGGTTGTTTGCTGGACTCAAAAAAGCCATCGCCAGCGGCTCTCCGATAGGCCCCAAGTCGGGCGCGGCCGTCCGACTCCTGGGGTGAACTGCATTTCTTCATCGAACGGTAGCACGCTCACGCCCGCCCGCAGCGCACCCTCAGCCGGGGGGCGGTGTCTCTCCAGTTTGCCTGTCCGGCCACGCCGTGTTGTGCGGAGCGCAGGCTGAGTTTGCATTGCTGAAACCGTTCCGGGTACAACAGTAGGTCGTTTGCCTATAAACGATTTGCCCCTTAACCGAGCGAGAGCCGTCTATGTTGCGCCTTGCATGCCGAAAGTCTCGTGGATTTGCCGCGCTGCTCTGCTTCTCGGCAGCGTCGGTCGGGGCTATCCGTCCGGCCGGGGCTGCCGACGCCAAGACGGTCGGACGGGCCGTCGCCCCCTTCAGCGCTCCAGATGTGTACGGCGAAACCCGCTCGTTGTCTGATTTTGCCGACCGCAAGTCGGTGGTGGTGCTGTTTCTAGGAACCGAGTGCCCGCTGGTGAAGTTATACGCCGGGCGGCTGAATCGATTGGCCAAGGACTACGCCGAGCGCGGCGTGGCCCTGGTGGGGGTCAACTCCAACCGGCACGATTCGATCACCGACATCGGCGCTTATATCCGACAGCACCAAATTGGATTTCCCATTCTCAAGGACTTGGACAATAAGATCGCCGATCAATTCGCCGCTGAACGCACGCCCGAGGCGTTCGTTTTGGACGAGAATCGCGTGATTCGCTATCGCGGCCGGATCGACGATCAATACGGCGTTGGCGTGCAGCGTCAGGAGGCAAGGCGCCGCGACTTGGCCGAGGCATTGGATCAGGTTCTGGCCGGCCAGAGCGTGACCACGCCGCTGACCGAGGCGCCCGGCTGCCTGATCGGCCGCGTCTCCAAAGTGGCGCCCACGGGCGACGTGACATACTCGAAACACATCTCGCGCATCTTGCAGGGCAAGTGCGTCGAATGTCACCGGCCCAACGAGATCGCGCCTTTTGCGCTGACCTCGTACGAGGAAGTGGTCGGCTGGGCCGACATGATGTGTGAAGTGATCGACCAGAACCGCATGCCGCCCTGGTTCGCCAATCCCGAGTTCGGCAAGTTCCGAAACGATTGCAGCCTTTCGGCCGAGGAAAAATCGCTGATTCACACCTGGGTCAAGAATGGTTGTCCGCAGGGGGACTCCGCCGACCTCCCGCCCCCGCCAAAATTCGTCGAAGGCTGGCGGATTCCCGAGCCCGACATGGTCCTGGCCATGCCTGATGAATTTGAGGTTCCGGCCGAGGGCGTGGTGGACTATCAGGGGTACATTCTCGATCCGCAACTCAAAGAAGACCGCTGGATTCAAGCGGCCGAGACGAGGCCCGGCAACCGGGCGGTAGTGCATCATATTGTGGTCAACGTGCGCCCGCCAGGCGCCAAGGGAATGCAACTTTCGTTTGGCGACAAATTGGCCTGCGTGTTCACTCCTGGCACGCCGCCGTGGGAGTTTCCAGAAGGCACCGCCATCAAGGTGCCCGCCGGCTCGACGCTGCTGATGCAATTGCACTACACGCCGTGCGGCACGCCACAGAAAGACCGCAGCGTGGTCGGATTGAAGTTTGCCGATCCGGCTACCGTGAAGACCACTGCCCAAAGCAAGTTTGCCTTGAATCTGATGGTTGACATCCCGCCCGGCGAACCAAACTACAAGATGGAAGCCAGCTACAAGGTGAAGAAGGACATGCGGATCGTGAATCTGTTCCCACACATGCACTACCGCGGGAAGAGCTTCCGGTTCGAGGCCGAATATCCCGACGGCAAGCGAGAAATTCTGCTCGACGTGCCGCGGTACGATTTTGGTTGGCAATTGCGGTACGACTTGGTCGAGCCGAAGCTGTTGCCTAAGGGTTCCAAGCTGCATTGCTATGGCGTGTTCGACAACTCGGCCGACAACCCGCGCAACCCGGACCCGTCGGTCCGCGTCGGATTCGGCGAGCAAAGCTGGGAAGAGATGATGGTCGGGTTCTTCACGGCCGAGGGGAGCGTGGAGGACGAGGCCAAGAGCAGCGAGCGTCAGCAGCCCCGAAAGAAAAAGAAACCCAAAGACGACAAGCTGGCGGGGGTATCCGGCGGAAAGTAGCGAGGCATGGCGTCTTGGGAGTCGGTCCGTGACGGTCGCCAGGCGCCGGTCGTCGTCGTTGGCGCAGGCTTTGCCGGCTTGACCGCCGCGCGCCAGTTGGTGCAGCGCGGCATTGAATGTCTGGTTCTGGAGGCCCGCGACCGCGTCGGCGGCCGTTCGCTGAGCCAGCGTTTGGGCCGGGACACCATCGATCTGGGCGGCCAATGGCTGGGGCCCACGCAGCATCGGTTCAAGGCATTGGCCGAGGAATTGGGCGTGGCGACGTTCCCCCAGCATCACGCGGGCCGCAAAATACTGTCCTGGCAGGGTCGCACGGCTACCTACAACGGCGATCTACCCACGATGCCGTTGTTGGCCAAGCTCGACTTGCTGTGGGCCAGCGCGCGATGGGAGAAGTATCGAAAGCAGTTGCCGCCCGACCGGCCTTGGACCGCGGCCCGCGCCCTGGAGTGGGACGGCCAGACGTTGGAATCGTGGAAACGGCGTCATCTGCACACAAAGTTCGGCCGGTTGTTTTTGGACATCGTCACCCGAGCGGTATTCACCTCCGAGCCTCGCGACATTTCGTTTCTGTGCTTTTTGAGCTACTTGCAGTGGGGCGGCGGGCTCGATTCGCTGATCAATATCGCCGGCGGCGCCCAAGAATCGCGGTTTGTCGGCGGCGTGCAACCGATGGCCCAAATGCTCGCGGAGCAACTGGCGCCCCGGGTCATTCTCTCCGCGCCCGTGCGCGCTATTGAACAAGGTGATTCGGGCGCGGTGGTCCACAGCGATCGGGGGTCGTTCGAGTGTCAGCGGGTGGTCGTGGCGCTCCCCCCGCTGCTGGCGGGCCGAATCGATTATCGACCGGCGCTGCCGGCCGTGCGCGATCAACTGACCGCCCGGATGCCGATGGGGTCGGTCATCAAGTACGTCGCCGCCTACGAGCGGCCGTTTTGGCGCGAGGCGGGATTCTCCGGCGAGGCGTTCAGCGACACCGGTCCCACGGTCACCACGTTTGACGACACGTCGCACGACGGCGCCCAACCAGCGCTGGTCACGTTCAGCGACGGCGCCGTATCGGTCGAGTGGGGACAACGCACGGCGCAGGAGCGGCGCCAGGCCGTTCTGGCCGAGTTAACGCGATTCTTCGGTCCGCAAGCCGCCGAACCGACAGACTTCGTGGAGAAGAATTGGAACGACGACCCGTGGAGCCGCGGCTGCTATGTGGGCATCACGGGACCGGGCGTGCTGACGGCGTTTGGCGAGGCGCTCCGCGCGCCGTGCGGCCGCATCCATTGGGCTGGTACGGAAACCGCCACGGAGTGGATGGGTTACTTCGAAGGCGCGATTCAATCGGGCCAACGCGCGGCGGAAGAAGTGGCCGGGCGCGTGCTACGCTCCCCAAAGTAGCGGCCGGCGCACCTCAAGTTGGAGTGCCTTCGGCGGTCCGTTCTTGCAGCCCGACCAGCCAATAAACCATTGGCCAGTGTTGGAATGGCATATCTTGCGCAAGTTGTGCGCGACCTTGTCCCCACCTGTCGTAATACGCAGTTCCGGGCTGGCAAAGTGCGAGGACACTGGGCGATTTGTTCCGGATTTTGAGGGTTGTTCGGTTGAGACGGACCTGCGGCGAGGCGCTCCGTGCCTAAATCCTGGGGGTGTGCGGCGACCGATTCGTCCAATACCGCGGCAACTCGCCCGACAACACCGTTCTTGTTGCCGACCTGCCGCGAACGGCGATACGACGGCGCAGCTCAGCGCGCCGGACGCCGCGATACCAAGAGCTGCGGTCCCCAGGCGCCGCGTTCCCAAGCATTACGGAGCAGACCGATGCGGTACAGATGGAATGTATTGGAGGTGGGTTTGGTCGCCGCGGCGATTTGTGTCGCCGGCGGTTGGCAGGCCCGGGCAACGGAATTTTCTGAATCCACGCCGTACGACGACTACTACGCGGAGACCACGGAGGGCCAAACGCGGCTGGTCTCAAGCCGGACGTCTGAGTTGGAGGCGGCCGTCGCTTCCACTTCGGAAGAGGGCAGTCCCACAGCGTGCTGCGAGCCGTCTTGTACCGGCGTCTGCGATGTTTGCCATTCGTGTTGCAACACGGGTTGCCCCGACGGTTGCGGAACCTGCGGCCCTTCGTGCTGCGGCCTGTGCGACGATTGCAGCGGGGCATGCATGTTAGGCCGCAATCGCTGCGGCGACTTGGTCTGCAAGCGTCGCCTCCTGGGCCTGATCGCCCCATCCGATCCGTGCTTCAACAACTTTGTCAGCCCTATCTCGAACACGCTCTTTTTTGAAGACCCGCGGACATTGACGGAAATCAAGCCGATCTTCATCGAGCACCACTTCCCCCGCAACCTGCCGGTGCTCAATGGCGGCGACGCCCAGGTATACGCGGTGCAAATGCGGGCGGCTTTGACTCGCCGGCTGAGCTTTATCGCCACGAAGGACGGCTGGATCGACCTGCGCGCGCCGGGGCTCGGCGGCCATCAGGACGGCTTTGCCGACCTTTCGGCCGGCTTGAAGTACAACCTGATCCGCAATCCGGAGTTTCCTTTCCTGGTCAGCGCCGGGTTTACCTACGAAGTGCCGATCGGACAGCGCGAGGTCTTGCAGAATCTCGGCGACGGCGAGACGCACATGTTTCTGTCGTCGGCCATGCAACTGGGGCAGGAGTTGTACTGGATGAGCGGCACCGGCTTCCGCGTGCCGATCAACCACACCGACAGCAGCACCATGTGGTACTGGTCGAACAGCCTGGCGTATCGCTTCGGACCGGGCCTTACGCCGAGCACCGGCTGGTACGCGATGTGGGAAACCAACTGGTTCACCTGGACCCGCAGCGGTCAGTCGTTGCCGCTCAACTTTGAAGGGACCGACCTGATCAACCTCGGCTCAACCGACGTGGCCGGCAACGACATTGTGACGATGCTCTGGGGCCTGAAGTACAAGCCGACGGCCCTCCAGGAAATCGGCACGGGCATCGAAATTCCGGTGACCGAGCGGAGCGATCTGTACGGCCACCGCGTGTACTTGCACTGGATCATTCGGCACTAGACCGTCACGCGTCTAGCGTCAAATGCGTATCCCGCTGGCCGGGTCGAGCCTCTCGCGTCCGCACCATATGTGCGGACTTGAGAACGCTGGTCCCGGCCCGCGGCGTTTTTTTCTAAACGCCCGGCTTGTCGTCGAGCAATTGCTCCCAAAAGTAATACGCCAGCCAATGGATGGCCTCGTCGGATAATGCGGCGTCTGTGGCGGTTTCGGCCGCCGTCGCGCCGGCATTCTTAGCCCCCGATGACTCACCGGGGGTTGGCGTTGCCGTCAAAGCAACCGCGCCGACATTCTTAGCCTCCGGTGATTCACCGGGGGTCAGAGCCCGTGGAGGCGCTGACAAAGCAAAAGGCGGCGGGGCAGGGGCAAGCGGCACGTTGCCGATCGCCACATCGAACGGATGGTTGAGCCCGTCGGCCGAGTCGGCGAACAGCGAACCGACGCCCGCCGGCGTGATCCTAGTGATCGTGCTCGACAGGTAATTGGCCACGTACAAGTTGCCGCTGTCGTCCAGTGACATGCCGGTCGGCGAGGTAAGCCCTTGTGCCAGGCCGGCAAATACACTCCCCACGCCGGCCGGCGTAAACTTCGTCACACGGCTGAGGAGCACGTCGCTGACATACACGTTGCCCGAGGCGTCGACGGCCACGCCGATCGGCGAAAACAAGCCGTCGGCCGCATCGGCAAACACACTCGCCGTTCCTGCGGGCGTGATCTTCAGGATCTGCCGGCTGTCCAGATTGGCCACGAACAGGTTGCCGCTGGACGGGTCGACCGCCACGTCGAACGGTCGGTTCACGCCGTCGGCCGCGTCGGCAAATACGCTGCCGACTCCGGCCGGCGTGACTTTAACGATCTGGTTCGTCAGATACGCTGCGACGTACAGGTTACCGGCGGCGTCGAAGGCAACGCCGGTCGGCGCGATCACGCCGTCCAGCAGATCGGCGAACGTGCTGCCCGTCCCGTTCGGCGTGAACTTGATCACGCTGCCGGCCGTGCCGACGCCGGCCAGCACGTCGGCCACGTAGAGATTGCCGGCCGCGTCGTAGGC
>CAYWTU010000218.1:0-6863 GCA_964461275.1 uncultured Pirellulales bacterium
GATCGGCTTCATATTCGGGCGAAGGGCGGTAAGCAACTGACGGGTAGCCTTGACCTCGATGGAGCGCTCGCCGACACACTGCCGCATGAGCCTCGCTGGGACTACGGAATCGGCTACCGGCCAGCAAGCTCGGCCGAATTGGTCTATTGGGTGGAAGTGCATCCTGCGACCGCCGGGGAGATCGACAGAGTGCTTCGAAAGCTGGACTGGCTGCGACGTTGGCTCAAGGAGTCGGCTCCAGCCTTGAACGGCTTGCAACGCAAGTTCATTTGGGTGTCGAGCGGCAAGACATCGTTTACGCAGTTGTCGCCACAAGGCACAAGGCAAGAAACTAGCGCAACGCGGACTCATGATTGTGGGAAAAGTATTCCTGATTCCCGATTAAGAGAAAAAATGATTTGGTGCGCCAGGGGCCACTGGCCGTCGGCGTATTTGTAGTTCGAGGCGGCGCGGCCTGCGCAACCGGCTCAGCTTGCCATTCGGGCGGCAGAATTGCCGGCCCCGCGGCGCTTCGGCCCAAGTTTGGAGCTGCGATTGGCCGACGCCCTTCGATAGCCTGTCGGTGCGCTCGACGCGGCCGGCAACGGCGTTTCCCTTCGTCATTTCAGGACCTAGCGCATGAGCTGCTCTACTTGTTCCGGCGCCGGCGGTGCGGCCGCCTCGGAAACCGCCAGCCAGATTCAGATGCTCCTGGCCAAGAAGCAGCTCGACGCCATGAAGACCCAAGGCGACGCCATGGTGCAACTGCTCGAAGGCATCGCCCAAGGCAAAGCGCCCGGCAAAGGCGACGCGGTCGACCTTTCGGCTTGACCGCCGGCCGCGGGCTTGGCAAAACGGCCTGTGTCGGCGGCGTTGCGGCCGCCCCCCTGGTCCTGCCCTGTTGATTTCGCCCTCCATGCCGGCCGTCTATCTGCATCGTTTGACCGTGCGCCCTGCGGAAATCGATCTGTTGGGGCACGCCAACAATCTGGTTTATTTGCAATGGATGATCGACGCGGCATTGGCCCATTCCGCCGCCCAAGGTTGGGACCAACAGCGGCACCTCGACGCCCAGGCCGGTTGGGTCGTCCGCTCGCACCAGATCACCTACCTGGCCCCGGCGCTGGTCGATCAGCAGCTCACGGTTCGCACCTGGGTGGCCGAAACGAAGCGCGTGACCTCGCTGCGGCGATATGAAATCGTCCGCGACGACGACCAAGCGGCGCTGGCTCGGGCCGAAACGCTGTGGGCGTTCGTCGATTTTCAGTCGGGCGCCCCCAGGCGGATTCCACCCGACGTCGCCGCCGCTTTCGAGATCGTTTCCGATCCGGACGCCGTCGCCTAGAATGTCATCGCGGATCGGTTGCGAATCGCGTTCACAATTCCTCATCGCATGTTCATCTCTCTCGACGGCATCGACGGCGCAGGCAAAACCACTCAGTGGGACTTGCTCACGCGCTGGCTGCGCGAACAAGGCCGCGATGTTGTGGCGGCCCGCGACCCAGGCAGCACCCCCCTGGGAGAACGCATTCGCGAGGTCCTCTTGCACGACCACGGCGCCCAAATCGCCCGCAGCAGCGAGATGCTCCTGTTCATGGCGGCCCGGGCGCAGTTGGTCGAAGAAATCATCCGCCCCGCATTGGACCGGGGACAGACGGTGATCACCGATCGTTTCCTGCTGTCCACCGTGGTGTATCAAGGACACGCCGGCGGACTCGACGTGGACGAGATTTGGCGCGTGGGCCGGGTTGCCACGGCCGGCGTTCTGCCGCGCTTGACGATTGTGCTCGACATGCCTCTCGACGCGGCGGCCGCCAGGATGCAACGTTCGCTGGACCGCATGGAACAACAAGGGGAGGCGTTTCGCCGTCGGCTGCGCGACGGCTTCCTGTGCGAAGCGCGACGCGACCCCGGCCGGATTCAGATTGTCGACGCTTCGCAGGGCATCGATGAGGTTCAAAACGCCATTCGCCGGGCGGTCGCGCCGTTGCTGACGGGAGCAGGCCGATGAGTTGGCAAGGTATTGAAGGCCACGACGCGGTGATCGAACAGTTTCGCCGCGCCCTGGACCGCGGCCGGCTGGCGAGCACGTTCCTGTTCGTCGGACCGCCGGGCATCGGCAAACGAACGTTTGCCGTCAAGCTGGCGCAGGCGCTGTTGTGCGAGGGCCCCCACGCGCAGCTTAACCCCTGCGGCAACTGCCACAGTTGCGAGCTGGCCGCGGCGGGCAATCACCCCGATCTGGACATGGTTGCCAAACCGGCCGACAAAAGCGCGATTCCGCTGGACCTGCTCATCGGCCAGGGTGAACGCCGGCTGCACGAAGGGCTCTGTCATCGCCTGGGCCTGAAACCGTACCTGGCGTCGCGCAAGATTGCCCTCATTGACGACGCCGACTCGCTGAACGTGGAAGGCGCCAACGCGCTCTTGAAGACCTTGGAAGAGCCGCCGCCCGGCAGCGTGCTCATTCTCATCGGAACGTCCGCCGACAAGCAATTGCCGACGATTCGCTCGCGATGCCAAATTGTGCGGTTCGCGCCCTTGCCAAACGACTTGGTCGCGCGGCTGCTGATCTCGCAAGGACTGGTGGCCGACACCGCGCAAGCCGAGCGGCTGGCGTCCCAGTCGGGAGGCAGCTTGCGGCAGGCCCTGGACCTGGCCGACGAAGGGCTGTGGACGTTTCGCCGCCATTTTCTCCAGCGCCTGGCCCAGCCGCCGCTGGACGTGGTTCGCGTGGCCAAGGCGGTCAACACGTTTGTCGAAGAGGCCGGCAAAGAGGCGCCGCCGCGCCGGCAGCGAGCCCGGCAGATCATGTCGTTGGCCGGCGAATTCTATCGGCAGTTGGCCCGCGGCCTGTGCGGGGCCGACGTCGGCAGCGACCCTGAGGTGCATTCGGCGGTCGACCAGGCGCTGCGCGGCTGGCCGGGCGACGTCGCCACGGCCGTAACCTGCACCGAGCGCTGCCTGGAGGCCGCCCGCCAGGTGGATGGCAACGCATACCTGCCGGTGCTCATCGACGCCTGGGTCGACGACCTCGGCCGAATCGCCCAACAGGCGTAACGTTGCCCCTTCCCGCGATGCAATTGGCACCCGGTCAATGACCCGGGGGTTTGTGCAGCCGCGACACGCGGACATTTCCGCATGCGTGAGCGGCGCCGATAGCGATCGCATCCGGTCGGGTTAGCTGCCTTCCAAACCGGCGCTTCGCATGGACGCGTTACCGGCGGCATGGACGCGTTACCGGCGGCATGGACGCGTTACCGACGGCATGGACGCGTTACCGACGGCATGGACGAGTTACCGACGGCATGGACGCGTTACCGGCGGCTCTGACCCCCCGTCATTGACGGGGGGCTAAGTGTCTGCGGCGGTTTGACGCATTGCGACGCACGGCTAGTTTTGCTGTTCCACCTCGTCGGTAATCTCCAGCGGTTCCTGGCCGATGATCTCGAATTCGAGGCCGACCGGCCGGCAGGCCGCGGCGAGTTCTTCGTTCGTAGCGGTGTCGGAAAACACAACTTGTTCCAACCGCTCATTCCGGTCAGGGGGAATCTTGAGCCGCACGATGGTGCGCATTCCGGGAGCCAGCGTGATCGTTTGAGGGTTGGTTTTCACAAACGTACTGCGCCTCGCTAAATCTGGCGTGATAAGAGAACCAGACGCATTAAGAAAGGGCCGCGACCCTCCCATCGAAAGGAATCGCTGCACCTCGGGTGTGTAAGTCACAAGCGCCCTCGCGTCGTCGGGCGGCCGAATTCCGACCCCCAAACTGGCACTGAAATGGTAGGCGCCTGGGGCATGTGCACGACGCGGTCCCCCCAAGTCCAGATGCAAGGAAGGCTTGAAAGAGCCTAGCTCAAGTAGTTTCGATTGCGAATCCAACCAGTCGGCGATAGCTCCCTTCGCTGGCCACATCCTGGGTGGGGTCCTTGTCGGATTCCACGGCAGCAAGGGTAGCCCTACGTCGTCGAAGGAGACTTGAAGCGCATTGAAGATGCGATGTACCGGGTCGCCGAGCCTTTCGGCCAAAGGGGAGCTCAACTCAATCCGCAGGTCGGACGGCTGAAACTCGACGTCCAACTCAATGCTGGCGTCCGCCTCGCCGAACACGATGTTAAACGGCAGCGACTGCACTTGGTACAGCGGTCGATGCCTTTCCTCGGCATTTCCGGCGTGATGCATTGGATTCCCCGGTCCCAGCAGCGGCGTAAGGACCGAGTACTCCCCTTCCGGTAAGTTCGTCACGCTGAACTTCCCCTGTTCGTCGGTGAAGGCAACTCGATGCACCGCGCCCTCGGGCATTCGAATTACCTCCGCATAGGCGTTCGCCGCGGGCCGCGACGGGTCGCCTAGGTAGAGATGGCCGTGCAGCTCGGGCCGGCGCGGCGGCGGCGGAGCTGCCGGCTCGCGCTCGTTGATGCGAGCTAATTGACTGGTCAGTTCCTTAAACCCGGCCGCCATATCGCGCTGGGTTTGGATACTGGCGTACGTCAATAGGCAGCCGACAAAACAAAGCGCCACGCCCAACAGCAGCGAAAGACTGCGCAACATGACCTGGTCTCCTAGATGAATCCACAGGCATTGCCTCACCACTCGCGACGCATCGCCAAAGTCGGCCTGGGCTTTGGCGCCGGCGGCCTCGGGCGATTCCCCCTCGGCGGCATAGCGGCCGGCCAGCGCCTGCAAGTGGTCGGCCACTTCGTCCTCGATGTCGGCGCGGCATTCGGCCGCGCGAACCTGCGGATCGCCGGCCAACAGGCGCTCAATCCACGACAGGTTTGACATGTGGGATCCCCAACATCCGTCCCACGACCTTGACGAACGAGGCAAATTCCTGCCGCGAAGCCTCCAGTTGTCGGCGGCCCTTGGCGGTAAGGTCGTAATGTTTGCGGCGCCGACCCTGCGGCGAGACGCCCCAGCGGGCCTTGAGCAACCCGCGTTTTTCCAGGCGGTGCAGGGCCGGATACAAGGTTCCTTCTTGGGCGACGAGTTGTCCCTCGCTGCGGGCCCGGACCGCCGCCGCAATTTCGTAGCCGTAGGTCGTGCCGCCCGCCACGACGTCCAAGAGCACCGTGTCCAGAGTGCCTCGCAACAGTTCGGGATTAGTCTTCATGGAAAAATGACTCGCGGCTGAGTTACCTTGTCATGCCAGGCATAATACCTAGGCTGGCAATGTATGCAAGGGGGATGGTGCGGCTTCCTGCCCGGACCCCGACGGCAACGACCAGCCCCCGCATTTGACGCCGGGCCCCGCGGCAAAGAAACTTGCAAGTTCCCGGTCATGTGCTGTGTGGCGCCAAGCGCGCTCTCAAACCAGTTGGCCGGACCTCCCCCGACTTATTCCGAGCACCCCTGGCCGTACTGTTGCCGGGGCAATCACCGAAGGAACATCGGCGTGAAGATGCCCAACCGTCAGACCCTGTCCCTGTCCATCTGCCTGGCCCTGGCTGTCGCGGCCGCGCCCTTGTCCGCCTGGGCGGAGACTTTGCCGCTGACGCTGAAGCCCGGCGACCGCATCTGCATCATCGGCAACACGCTGGCCGATCGGATGCAGCACGACGGACATCTGGAAACGATGCTGCATCTGCTGTTTCCCCAACACAAGTTGGTGATCCGCAACCTGGGCTTCTCCGGCGACGAACTGACGCTGCGGCTGCGCTCGGCCGGATTCGGCACGCCCGACGAACATCTGACCATGAACAAGGCCGACGTGATCTTGGCGTTTTTTGGCTACAACGAATCGTTCGCCGGCGCCGAGGGACTGGATAAGTTCAAGGCCGACCTAACAAATTTTATCACCCACACGCGGTCGCAAAAGTACAACGGCACGGCGCCGCCGCAACTCGTCCTGTTCACGCCGATTGCGTTTCAACCTACGGGCGACCCCAATTTGCCTGACGGCCACCAGCACAATATGCGGTTGAAGATGTATGCCCAGGCGATGCGGGAGGTCGCCGCGGCACAACAGACGCTGTGCGTCGACCTGTTCCCGGCCACGCAAGGTTGGCCCTTTACGAACGAAGGCGCCGCCGGCACGACGATCAACGGCGTCCACCTCACGCCGCTGGGCAATCAGCGGTTGGCCGAATTGATCGCCCTGCTGCTGTTTCCCAAACAGGCCGCCGCGGTGACGCCCATGCTCCGCGACGCCCAGCGACGGCCGACCATCGAGCGCCTTACCCGGGCCGTCCTGGATAAGAACCATCACTGGTACAACCGCTATCGCACGGTCGACGGCTATTCGATCTTCGGCGGCCGAGCCGATCTGAAATTCGTCGACGACCAGACCAATCGCGTGGTGATGCAGCGCGAGATGGAAATCCTGGACGTCATGACCGCCAACCGAGACGAAAAAATTTGGGCCCTGGCCGCCGGACGCGACCACACCGTCCACGACGACAACACCCCGCCATTCATTCCGGTCATCACCAACAAACCCGGGGCCGGACCCGATGGCGCACACCAGTATCTGGGAGGCGAAGAGGCGATCGGTCAGATGACCGTCGCCAAGAATATGCAGGTCAACCTGGTCGCCAGCGAAGAGCAGTTTCCGGAGCTGATCAACCCGGTGCAAATGGCGTTCGACACCCGCGGCCGATTGTGGGTGGCCGTGTGGCCGACATATCCCCACTGGAAGCCCAAGGAGCCGATGAACGACAAGCTGCTCATTCTGGAGGACGACGACGGCGACGGCCGGGCCGACCGCTGCATAACGTTCGTCGACGACCTGCATTGCCCCACCGGCTTCGAGTTTTGGAATGGCGGCGTGTTGGTGGCGATGACGCCCGACCTGTTGTTTCTCAAAGACACCGACGGCGACGACAAGGCCGACGTGCGGGTGCGGCTGCTCAGTGGTTTGGACACGGCCGACACGCACCATGCCT
>CAYWTU010000219.1:0-6856 GCA_964461275.1 uncultured Pirellulales bacterium
GCCCCATCGAATTCTGGCAGTATCTGTCGCACAAACTCCTGCGCTGGTGCGGGCCGTTCATCTTGCTCATCATGCTGCTGGCCAATGCGGCGCTGTGGCCGGCGGGCTGGGTCTATCGGATCGCGCTCGTGGGACAACTGGCGTTCTACGGGCTGGCCGTTGCGGGGCATTTCTGGTTGGGCCTGCGACAAACCCGGTTGGGCGGGATCATCTACTACTTCGTGATGAGCCACGCTGCGATGCTGCTGGGAACGATTCAAGGTTTTTTCAACATGCAGCCGGTCACCTGGAAAAAGGCCGACCGTCGCGTAGTGACGGGCTAGGCCGTCCACAAACCATTGACCACCGCCGACTATTCTTCGAACGCCGCGGCCGGTTCGGCGCCCACGCCGGACACCGCCCCCAACGCGTCCTTGCGCGTGGAAATCGTCAGCCAGGCCCAGCGTCCGGCCTGGAATCGCTTCGTGTCCCACCATGACGACCTGGCCTTGTCGCACCATCTGGCCTGGGACCTGGTGTATGCGGCCTACCGGTTGCCCACGTTTCGGCTCGCGGCTTGGCGGGGAACGGAAATGGCCGGCGCATTGCCGCTGGCCTTGCAGCGCAGCCGGCTGTTTGGAAGCCAACTTGTCTCGTTGCCCTGGCTGGACGCTTCGGGCGCCATCGCCGACGACCCCGCCGTCCGCGACGCGCTGCTCCAGGCCGCGCTGGACATCGCGCGCCGAGAGGGCGTTTCTCAACTGCAAATCCGCCAGCGCCAGCGCGTGGCGCAGTGGCCGCACGTTCGCGAAGACAAGGTTCTGATGCGGTTGGCGTTGACGGCCGACCCGGATGAGCTCTGGAAGCGGTTCAATCCCAAGGTTCGCAATCAAGTTCGTAAAGCCGAAAAGTCGGGGCTCGTCACCGCCACCGGCGGCGCCGAGCTGCTCGACGATCTGTACCGCGTCTATTCGGAAAACATGCGTGATCTGGGCAGTCCATCGCACAGTAAACGGTTGCTCGCCGCGGTGTGCGAGCAGTTCGCCGCGCAGGCCCGGATTCACGTGGCCCGCGTCGATGGTCAACTGGCCGGCGCAGGGCTCACGCTTCACGCGCCCGCGCACGTGGAGATTCCCTGGGCCAGCAGCCATCGCCGCTTCAACTCGGTGTGCGTCAATCACGGCATGTACTGGCACATCTTGGCCCAGGCCTGCCGCGACGGCGCGGCCTGGTTCCATTTTGGCCGCAGCACAATGGACAGCGGCACCTATCACTTTAAGAAACAATGGGGGGCGGAACCGGCGCCGCTGTTTTGGCATTTGTTCCGTACCGACGACCGCGCGCCAAACGTCGCACCACCACAGGAAGGTCACGGTCGGGCGGTCGATTTATGGACGCGGTTGCCGCTGTGGATGACTCGCCGCGTGGGGCCTTGGCTGATGGCGCAATTGCCGTGATCCAACCGACTACAACTTCGTTTGGGCAGGGGAGGGCGCCGATCGGCAAACCCCCATTCATCCTCGTTACGGTCGACACCGAGGAGGAGGGGCTGTGGGGAGGCAACTATCGACCCACCGGCAACACGGTGACCAACATCGCCGGAGTTCCCCGGTTTCAATCGATCTGCGCCCAACATGGTGTGCGGCCGGTGTATCTGGTCACCGCGCCGGTCGTCGACGACGACTTGGCCGCCTCGGTCTTGGGAGAGATTCACGCCCAGGGCGGATGTGAGATCGGCGCCCACTTGCACCCCTGGTGCACCCCGCCGCTGGAAGACCCCAACGGCCGGGCATACTCGTTTATGTGCAATCTGCCGCTCGATCTGCAACGCCGCAAGCTGACCTGGCTGTCCGAACGGATCGAGACGCGGTTCGGCAGCCGGCCCGTTTCGTTTCGCGCGGGGCGGTACGGGCTGGACATGGCCGGCGCGCGAGCGCTTGCCGATCTGGGCTACAGGGTCGATTCGAGCGTGATCGCGTTCAGCAATTTCTCCAGCGAACGGGGCCCCGACTTCAGCCGGGCTCCCTTCAAGCCGTATTACTTGGAAGGGGACGACCTTTGTCGGCCAAACCCCCAGGGATTCCTGCTGGAGGTACCGGTCAGTGTAGGGTTCAATCGGTCGAATTTCGCAGCGGCCTGGCGGTTGCGACAAGCCGCCATGCGCTCGCCCTGGAGACAGTTCAAAGCGGTAGGAATCGTCGACCGGCTGGGGCTAGCTAAACGGATTAAGCTCAGCCCCGAACAGGCTTCGGCCGCGGAGATGATCCAACTGGCCAGCGCCGCGCTGGCACAAGGCGCGCCCGCCTTGGTGATGCTGTTGCACAGCTCGTCGCTGGCGCCGGGCCACTCGCCCTATGTCGCGGACGCCCGCAGGTTGGACCAATTCCTGGCTGACCTGGACCGCACTCTGGAATACTGTGTGGGTCGCCGCGGCATGACGCCAGCGACGCTTGCTGAACTAGCGCCTTGGGGGCCGAACCTGGCCGCCTGGGTGGAGTCCTAACCTGACCGTAACGACATGAGCCGCGCCGAAGACGCGCCTGCGACGCAGCACAGGCCGGATTCCGCGGCGCCGCATTCCGCGCCGACGACGATGAATTTTTTTCACGCGCCTATTCCTGGCGACGCACGCGACCAGGGGCCATTCACGGTGCAGCGTGAAGACCCATTGCCGCTCATCGATCCGCTCCGCGACATGCTGATCGAAACGCGGCACATGAACATCTCGCCAGAACGAATGCGGTGGATGTATCTGGACAATCCGGACGGGCCAGCCGCATTGTGGACCATCCGCGAAAGGTCCAGCGGCAAACTGGCAGGGTTCACGGTTGGAGTGCCGCGTCGGATGGTGGCGGCGGGCCAATCGCGATTTGCTTGGAATTGCGCCGACTTTTCGGTGTTGCCGGCCTATCGTACGCTAGGCTTGGCGCTGCGCCTGCGGCGGGCCGCTCGCGAGGAAATCGACGCGGGTAAAATGGACCTATTGTACGCCCATCCCAACGAGCGGATGCAAGTCATCCACGAACGGGCCGGGCACGTCGGCGTGGGCAATGTGCTCCGCTTCGCCTACGTCTTGCGAACCGGGCGGGTGATTCGCGAAAGAGTCCAGCCGCCATGGTTGGGGGCGGCACTGGGCCGTGCGATGGGAACCGTCGTCGATCCGCTTCTGCACTTGCGCAGTCCCGTCTGCCGCCGCCAACCCAGTTTGGAAGTCCGCATTGACCCGGAGCCGCGATTCGACGAGCGCTTCGATGAACTGTTTGCCGACAATGCGGGCGCCTCGGCGGTGCTAGGAGTCCGCGACGCCCGCTACCTACGCTGGCGCTACTCCAAACATCCACAGTACGCTGCCCAGGCCGTGCTGGCCTTGGAAAACGGTCGGCTGGCGGGGTATGCGCTGTTCACCGAGCACACCGGCGCCAGCATTCTCAAAGACGTTTTTCCGCCGATCGGCGGCGAAGCGCTTCGCGATCTGATTTGCGGGCTCGTGACGCACCTGCGCCAGCGCCGGGTGGAAACCATTTCCTTCTGGGCCTTGGAAGGCAACCCGGTGATTCCGGCGCTGCTGGAGCTGGGGTTCTTGCGTCGGCCCGAGGTTTCGCAGATGTTTGCTTATGCCGCGCCCGCCAGTCCCCTGCAGACGTGCTTGTTCGATCGCCGCAGTTGGCACATTACCCACGGCGATCGCGACATCTAAAGTCTTTAGAGGCCAACAAAGAACCTGTTCAATTCGCTGAAATCAACGGGAGTTAACAGGCCGTTGTCAGGTTGTTTGGCGATCCATTAGGGCCACATTCACTGCGTACTTTTCACCCGGTATGGAACAACAGATTCGCAAATACTTGCTTGGCACTCCGGCGGCGGCCGCTTTGTCGGCGTTGACCGATCACGATTCGCTGCTGGCCGCCGGCGTGGTCGATTCGGTGACTATGATCGACCTGATCGCCCACTTGGAGCGGACCTATCAGATTCATGTGTCGGAGGACGACATGATCCCGGAAAACTTTGACAGTGTGGCGGCCATCGCACGCTACGTGAACGGAAAGCGCGGCTCGTGATTCACACGGCCGTAGCAGCCGGCCCAGGCGTCGCGCAGGCGACGCTGCCTTGGGGCGCTTGGTACGGCGACGGCCAACACACGCTGCCGTTTCCCGCGGGCTGGTCGGTGCGCATGCTGGCGCCTCCGCCGCGGCCCGAACTCACCGACGATCAGATCACCGCGGCCCTGCTGGCGCCGGTCGGATCGCCGCCGCTGCACGAATTGGCGCGAGGCAAACGTTCGGCCGTCGTTGTGACCGACGACCTGGCCCGTCCTACGCCGGCGGCACGGCTGTTGCCCCCCATGCTGGAATCGCTCGCCGCAGCCGGCATCGACGCCCAACGAACCACGTTGCTGATCGCCACCGGCGCCCACGGCCCGCCGCCCAGGGATAAATTGGCTGATAAGTTGGGTCGAGCCCTGGTAGACCGCTATCGCGTGGAATGTCACGACCCGCACGGCGCCCTGGTGGACGCCGGCATCCGCTACGGCGCCGGTTCGCTGGAGATCAACGCCACGTTTGCCGCAGCGGATTTGAAGGTCTCGCTGGGCTGCGTCCTGCCGCACGCGTTCGCCGGCTACAGCGGCGGGGCGAAGATGCTGTTGCCAGGGCTGACCGATTTGCAGGCCGCCGAGCGGGCTCACAAGTTTGTGCAGCTGGGGTTGCGCGGCGGTCACGATTGCGATCAAAACCGCTTTCGTCTCGAGGCCGAGGCGGTCGCCAGACAACTGGGGCTACAATTTTCCGTCTGTACGGTGACGGGCCTGCGCCGCCAACTGACGGCAGTCTACGCCGGCGACGTGGTCGCGTCTCACCGGCGGGCCGCCGACGACGCCCGCGCAGCAGGCAACACACCCTTGCCGGGTCGTTTCGATGCACTGGTGCTCAACGCGTTTCCCAAGGACGTCAACCTGGTGCAGTCGGCGGCCGCCTTGGTTTCCCTGCGCCGCCTGACAGAGATGCCCGTCGCCGAACACGGCGTCGTAGTGCTGACCACCGCTGCCAGCGAGGGAGTCGGGCGGCACGACCTATTTGGTCCTGAAGGCCGTTCCGCCCGGGCCCCTGCGCCGCTGCGACAACTCGCAGGCCGACCGCTGTGGATCTACGCGCCCGGGCTCACTTTGGACGAGGTGCGGCAACTCTACCCGGCGGAGTATCGTCACTTCCAACGCTCAACCGATCTGTGCGAAGCGCTTCGGGAACGGTTGGGCACGGCGGGCAGCGCGGGCGTCGTGCCGGCGGCCGCCATGCAAGAGTTATTCGCCGCCTGACGCTACTGTGCAAATTCCCTCTCCATGGACGATGTCCGCGAAACTACGGGCCATGGCCCTAGCGCGCGGTTCGGCCATTGCTTTGAATGACGCGGGCCGAGACGTTTCTTACGCCGAACTGCTGGAGCAGATCGATCACTGCGCCGGCCAATTAGCGGCGCTGGGCGTCCAGCCGGGCGACCGCGTCCTCGTAGCGCTCCCCAATTGTGTGGACTACGTGGCGGCCGTGGCGGGCGCTTGGCAGGCGGGCGCGGTAGTGGTCCCGTTGCACCCACAGTCGTCGCCGCGGGAAATCGAGCGCGTTGTGGCCGACTGTTCGCCGACGCTCGCGGTTTCCACAGGATCACTCTTGGATATCCTTTCGCGAGGGTCAGCATGTCGCGTTCTGGCGGCAGACGAACTGGCCTCCGGCAGTCCGCCGCCTCAGGATCTGTCGGGCCTCGCCAGTCAGACGGTTTGCGATCCGTCGTCGTTGGCGATGATCCTCTACACGTCGGGGACCACCGGTCGGCCCAAGGGGGTCATGCTCCGCCATGCCAGTCTCGTCGCCAACTTTCAAGCCATCGTCGCGGCGCTGAAACTGTCAGCCGCCGACAGCACGTTGCAAGTCTTGCCGGCTTGTTATGCCTACGGCAACTCAGTGCTTTGGACACACCTGTTGGCGGGCGCTCGGGTGGCGTTGGCCCGCGATTTCGCCTTCTGGTCGCGTACGCTCGATGCGCTCCGATCGCAGCGCGTCAGCGGGTTCTACGGCGTGCCCGCCACGTTCGCCCTGCTTGTCAACCATTCCGATCTGTTCGATCGCGAGTGGCCCGACCTGCGCTACTTGGCCTGCGCCGGCGGCGCTCTGCCGACCGCCACGGTGCAGAAGCTGCGCACAGGTTTGCCCCACCTTCGCCTGCACCTGATGTACGGCCAGACCGAGGCCACCGCACGTCTAAGCGTTTTGCCTGCGGAAGAGGTCGACGCCCGGCCCAAGTCGATTGGCCGCGGTCTGGACGGGGTGGAGCTTTCGGTCCGAGACGAAGCGGGTCATGTGGTCGGGCCTGCGGTCGTCGGCCATCTGGTGGCCCAAGGGCCCAACGTGATGCAGGGCTATTGGAACGATTCGGTCGAAACGGCCCACGTGCTGCGGTCTGGTGGGCTCTGGACCGGTGACCTGGCCTATACCGACGAAGACGGATTCGTGTACGTCGTCGGCCGTGCCGGCGAGCGAATCAAATTCGGCTCGCATCGAATTCATCCCGCGGAAATCGAAGAGGCGCTGTTCGAACATCCGGCTGTGGCCGAAGCGGCGGTCACCGGCGTACCCGACGACATCTTCGGCGAAGCCCCACTGGCCTGTGTGGCGCTGGCGGCGGACGCCCAGGCGCTGCCGGCCGATTTGTTGCAATTCTTGGCTGTGCGATTGCCCAGACACAAACTGCCCCGGCACATTCGGATCGTCGAGCGACTTCCGAAGACGACGGCCGGCAAGATCGATCGCACAGCACTGTGCGCTCAATTCTTGGTCGCACAAACCGCCGCCGACGCCGACGTCGAGATAGGCCGTTGAGCGAGCCCGCC
>CAYWTU010000220.1:0-6846 GCA_964461275.1 uncultured Pirellulales bacterium
CGCACGATCGGTGACCTGAAGTTGGCGCTAGATCACTTCTCAACGGCGCTCGTCGGCCAGCAAACCGAATTGGCCCGCCAAGGCGACGTACTGCTGCAAGTGGTCGACGCCACGGGGCAGGTGGCGCGCCTGGAAGAGGCGCTCAACCGCAATCTGCAGGCATTGGCGGGCGAGCGGAATTTCGAAGAGACATTGCATAGCCTGTCGGCGGCCATCCACCTCTTAACGGCGCGGCTCGGCGGCGCGCCGGCGGCGTCATCGGTCGAGATTCGCCG
Organism: uncultured Pirellulales bacterium; assembly: GCA_964461275.1. GTDB lineage: Bacteria > Planctomycetota > Planctomycetia > Pirellulales > CAYNRE01 > CAYWTU01. The sequence goes on from CAYWTU010000220.1 coordinate 276, forward strand.
AGGCCGAAGTGGAAGCCATGCGGCATGAGACGATCGGTCGCCAATTCGCAATCGCTGGGCGTTTCGCTGTTCCCGTTCCTGGCGGTGCTGTTGTGCACCATGGGGGCGCTGATCGTGGTGTTGATCGTTCTCTCGCGTCAGGCCCAAGCTCAAGCGGCGCAAACGGCTCAGATCGCAGCGGCCGAGGCCGATGAGAATGCCGAAACCGCCCGAAGACTGCTTGAATACCGCATTGAACAACTGCGGGTTCAACGCGAGAAGACACAGGCCGATCTGGCCAACCGTCGTTTCGTCTTGGGACAGGTCGAGGACCACTGGCGACAACTCGAAACCAGACTGGTCGAGCTGCGCCGGGCTTACAACGAATACGACAATGTGCTTTCGGCCGATGTCGAAGGACAGGACGCTCGCCGGCAAGAACTCGAGGCCCTGGAGCGCCAGGCGGCCGCCGCTGCGGAGGCGCTGGACAAAGCCCGCCAGGAAGCTGCCACACGCCGCCCTTCATTCGCCGTGGTTCCCTACGACGGCCCTAATGCTACCCGGCGCCGGCCCATCTATGTCGAGTGTCGCAGCGACGCAATCGTTCTTCAGCCCGAAGGCGTGCAATTCTCGGTGGCCGACTTTGCCGGTCCGTTGGGGCCGTCCAACGCGTTGTCCTCGGGCGTTCGCGCCGTGCGCGAATACGTCGCCGGGCTGCAGAAGAACAACCCACAGCCGCAAGAGCCCTATCCGCTCCTGCTGGTGCGGCCCGACGGGATCGAGGCGTACTACTTGGCGCGCCTGGCCCTGGCCGACTGGGACACCGAATTCGGCTATGAAATGATCGAGGCCGATTGGCCGTTGGAATTCCCCCCGGCCGACGCGGCCTTGCGCGACATCGTGCAACAGGCGGTGGACGACGCGCGCGTGCGGCAGCGGCTGCTGGCCGAACATGCCCCACGGCAATTTGGACAACAGCGCTCGCGCACGTTTCGTGCGGCGCCGGGGGGCGGCGTGGTGGCGGTGGATGAGTCGGGCGGCCGTGACCCGGCGCCAACACGTGGAGGAACGGGCCTGGGACGCCGCGGCAGCGGCGGGCCGATCGAAGGCGGTCGAAGCGGGAGTCGTTTCGCCGGCGGCGGTGAGGAAGCCGGATCGTTTGGTTCAAACGGCGGCCGACTCGGCAACGGCGACGTGGACGCCGATCAACTTCCTTATGCTGCGGGGCTCGCGTCGGATGGCGCCGGCGACGACCGTACGCCAAACGGCGGCGACGGCAAGTCGGCCGCCGGCCCCGGGCAACGGGCCGCCAGCTCAACGGGTGAGAACCGCGGCGATGGCGAGGCCTCGCCCGGGGAAGCGCCCCAGCGTTTCGGTCGATCGTTGCGCGGCGATCCTTCGACGCGCGGCACTAGCGCCGAGTCGCATGCCGCCGGCCGGTCATCGGCCACGCGCGGCAACGCGCCTGCTGCAGGCGCATCGACCGGCGCGCCGAACCTGGCAGCCAGCGGCAGCGCTGCCGGCGGCGACCCCAGCGAAGGACAAGTTGGTGTCGGCGCGCCGACGATCGATTTCAGCAAACCGGCCAGCCAGGCGCCATCTCTAGCCCAGTCGCGGGGCAAGGACTGGGGGATTCCCGAGTCGGTCCGCCACGCCACGCCGGTTGGTCGGCCGATTCGGCTGGAGTGTCACGGCGATCGCCTGATCTTGCACAGCAGCAGCCGAACGGTCCGCGGCGGTTGCGAGATTCCTTTCGACGGTCCGACGCAGTCGGCGGTTGACGAGCTGGTCTCGGCTATTTGGGACGAAGTGGAGCTGTGGGGCCTGGCGGGCCAGGGAATGTACTGGCGACCCACGCTCAATTGCGACATCTCACCCGACGGCCAAACCCGCTACGCCGATTTGCAGCGGCTATTGGACGACAGCGGCTTGGAACTTAAGGCCCGCGGCGTCACGGCGTCGCGACCGATTCAACCGCTATCGGCGCCGGTCAAACGAGCGCGCTAAAGAATTCACTTCTCGCTGAAATCTATTCCATGCCGTACCATCGCAGAACGCTGCCCAGCGAAGGTGCTCAGTTCGGGAGCGACTCGTTCCTGGACGTCGTGACCAACGTGGTCGGCATTCTGATTATTTTGGTGGTTGTGGTGGGGCTGCGGGTCAAGCATGCGCCGGCCTCGGCGCTGACGGCGGCCGCGGAAGTCGACTTTTCGCCGCAAGCCAAGACGCACGATCAGCTCACGGGCGATGTGGACGCCCTGGCGGCACAACTGGAAGTCCTCGACGCCGACACCGCCGCCAAGCGTCAGGAACGCGACGCCCTAGCCGTCGTGGTGGCGGGACTGGAACAACAACTCGCCGAGCGACGCGGCACGCTCGACGCGAATCGCCAGGCCGCCTTCGATCTCCAGCGCCGCCTGGCGGACGCCCAGGCCCGGCTGCAAGACGCGCAGCGGCAACTGGCCGCGGCTTCGGATGCGCCCACACAAGCGGTGACCGTTTTGAACTACCCCACCCCGATCAGCCGCACGGTCGAAGGCCAAGAGGTTCACTTTCAGTTGCATGGCCGTCGCATCAAACACATTCCGCTCGAGTCGCTGTTGGAGCAGTTCAAGCGCGAGGCCCAATCTCGGAGCTGGAAACTCCGCGACCGGCCCGAAATGAGCGGCACGGTAGGGCCCGTCGACGGCTTTCGCCTGCAATACACGCTGGCCCGGGTCGACGTGGCGCAGGGCGGTCAGGTGGGAAGCTACGCGCAGCTTGTTGAATGGACCCTTAAGCCGGTGAGCGATGGGTTGGGCGAATCGCTCGCCGAGGCCCTCGCGCCGCAATCGGAGTGCAGCGCTGTGATCGCTAAGCACCATCCCCGCAAGTGCACCATAACGCTGTGGGTTTATCCGGACAGTTTCGCCGAATTTCGAGGCCTGAAACAGCGGCTGTACGAATTGGGTTACGCCACCGCCTGCCGGCCCTTGCCGGCGGGAATTGAAATCGGCGGATCGCCTCAGGGCAGCCGCTCGGTTGCGGAATAGAGCCACACGTCTGTTCAAGGAAGGAACGGTGTCGCCATGCTTGTGGTCATCAGCGACCTGCATCTGACGGACGGCAGCAGCGGCGCAACTATTTCTCCCGGCGCCTTCACCGTGTTTGCCGAGGGCCTGCAAGACCTGGCCGTCAGCGCGTCCAAACGGGCCGACGGCCGATATCGGCCCATCGAGTCCATCGACCTCGTCTTGCTCGGCGATGTCTTGGACGTCATTCGTTCCTCCCGCTGGCTGACCGACGCCGCGGTCCGCCCCTGGGACCATCCACAGCGCCCGGACTACGCCCAACTAGTCTCGACCATCACCGCCGACATCCTTCGCCACAACTGCTCCTCGCTCGAAGTGTTTCGCAACCTGACCGGCCAGGGGATTCAACTTCCCGCGGCGAACGCGCAAGGACGGCCCGACTGGTCGACCGTCGGCGAGCCCGTGCCCGTGCGGCTGTACTACATGGTGGGCAACCACGATTGGATGTTCCATTTGCCCGGCCCGGCCTACAACGCGGTGCGGCAGATGGTGGTCGATCAATTGGGCCTGTGTCAGTCGCCGGGCCGGCCGCTTCCCCACGACCCGGCCGAAGACGGACCGCTGCACGAAGCCCTGCAGCGCCACCGGGTGCTTGCCAGGCATGGCGACATCTTCGATCCGTTCAACTACATGGGAGACCGCGACGCCAGCAGCCTCGGCGACGCGATCGTCGTCGAACTATTGAATCGCTTTGCCGTGGCGGCCGCCGCCCAGTTGGCCGACGAGCTGCCGCCGACCACCTTGGCCGGCCTACGTGAACTGGACAACGTTCGGCCGTTGATGTTGATTCCGGTTTGGATCGACGGCCTTCTGGAACGAACCTGTCCTTATCCAGCGCAGCGCCGCCGCGTGAAACAACTTTGGGACCACCTGGTCGACGACTTCCTCAGCGTGCCCTTTGTCCGTCAGCAGGATACCTGGCGGCCCGGCGAGTTGGTCGACCAGATGGAGCGATTGCTTAAATTCTCCAAGGGCATCTCGCTCAAGGTGGCCAGCGCCGCCGTGGTCTGGTTCAATCAGTTGCGCGGCAGCGACGAATCTTCATTCTCCGAGCACGCCCTGGCCGAGCCCGACTTTCGCAACCGCAGCGTGCGACACGTGGTTTACGGCCACACGCACCACGCCGAAAGCGTGCCACTGGACGCCAGCTTTGCCGAAGGCTTCGCCCTGAATCAGGTCTATTTCAACAGCGGCACTTGGCGCCGGGTCCATCGCCCCACGCGGTTCGCTCCACAGGAGCGCGAGTTCATCGCCCACGACGTGATGACCTACCTGGCCTTCTTTGACGGCGACGAGCGCGGCGGCCGGCCCTACGAAACCTGGTCGGGCACGCTGGGATTGTCCGACGGCGACCTGGAACTCAAGCGGACGGTGAGCGAGCCAACCGTGGCCGCGATCGTACCTACGCCCGCCATGGCCCACTCGCAGGGCCCGCACTTCAACACCCGCTCGACAACCACCCCGCGACCGGCTCGCGAAGCGGCGGCGCTGGTTGAAGCGCCGCCCCCCGCCGCGCCGGTCAAACCGGGCATCGTCCCTACTCGGCGTCGGTGAGACACAAGACCGCTGTGTGCGACTTACTCGCGCGCCCCGTCCTGCGCTCGTGCCAGCTTCTGTTTGAACTGTACACTGTTCGGTTCGGCGGCGACGAGTTGTTCCAAAAGCGGCGCTGCTTTGTCGAATTCTTCCTTCTCCAGGTACGCATTGGCCAGGCTCACCGTGCCGGCATGAACTCCCGGTATCTTTTCGACCATCTGCTCCCAAACCGCGATGGCTCCGTCGACCTCGCCGCTCATGTACAGCGACTGCCCCAGGCCGTTCATAGCGCCCGAGGCCAGCGGTTCGACCTTCAAGGCCCGCTCAAAAAACGACCTTGCCGCCTGAGGATCATTGGCGCTGATCAACAACCATCCCATGCCGTTCAGCGCGGCGGGGTCTTCCGGCGACTCGGCCAGCGCCCGTGCAAAGACGGCCTGTGCGTCGGCCGTGCGGCCCTGGTTTTTCAATCGCCATCCTTCGGCCACAAGCTTCGCTACGCCGGTGACCGGCGGCGGCTCGATTCTTATCCGTAAGGCGTCTGGCAATTCCTTGGCCCTGGCCGCGTCCAACATTTCGGCGACGGTCGGGTCTTTTTCGCCCGAGTTTTCGATCTTCCGCAGCCATTTGGCCGCTTCGTTGTACTTGCCGGTCAGCAAGTAGACCCGCGCCAGGCCATACCAGGCCGCCGGGGCGCTGGGAGCCGCTTTGAGCAAATGCTTCTCCGCGGCCACGTAATCGCGCTCGGCGAGCGCCATCTGCCCCAGCCCGTTGAGCGCTGCCGCGTGCTTGGGCTCGCGTTTGAGCAGCCTATCAAAGGCCTCGCGTGCTGCGGCATATTCGCCGCCGTTCAGTCGCGCCCAACCAAGTCCGTTGAGCGCGTTGGTGTTGTCGGGGTCCAGTTTTAGCGCCGCGTCGAATTTTTCGATCGCCGCCGCAAGCTGTTGCTGCTGCCAAAGGCTCCAGCCGGCTTGCGTCAGCGACGCCGCCTTCTCCGGGTCCTTCTGTGTCGCTGTGTCTTTGGTTGGGGCAGCGGCCAATTTCGACGGCTTCGTCGCGCTGCGTGGCGCTTCGTCCACTGGATAGTTCAATGCCGCGGCAACAATCAGGCAGAGTGCAGTCAACATGGCAATACCTCCCAAGGTCCAGAGCAACTTCGTGCGGCGGCGGCGACGTTCGTCGGCCTGTAAGGCCCCTCTCAACAGTTCGTCCCCTCGCGCCATCGCGGCGTTCAGCCGTGCGTCTTCTTCGCCAGTGGTGGTGTGGTTCGAGCTTGCGGACATCGGCGTCGCTCCCAATTGGCGCCCCAAAGTCAGGTTTGAAATTCAGATTCGTTTGATGAGTCGCGCCGCATCTTCGGCGTTGGTACTTCCGGGGGTGACGGCGTCGAGCACGTTGCCGCGCACACGCTGCGTCTTGGCAATTTCGGTCCGAATCGCCTCGATGACCTTGTCCAGCCGGGAGCGAATCGTGGGGTACGAAACGCCCACCTGCTGGGCGATCTCCTTGAGGTTGCCGCCCGCCAATACGAACATCTCGATAAACCGCTGATGCTCCACCGGCAGTCCGGCCAAGCGCGACATCGGAAAATCGGCCGAGATCACCGCGCGGCACGGCGCGCACGTCATTTGCGTGACCACCATCGGCTGGCCACAGTACGGACATTCGTTGCTGAGCGGTTTGGAGGCGTCGGGCATGGGATTCGGTGGGGACTTGAGCGGTCAGCAGCGTAACTGGATGTCTTATTATTTACTGAATCTATTCAATATCTAAATAAAATCAAGTGTTGACTCAATGTTTTTTACTAAAATTAACTTTAATGGGCCCCGGCGCCGCCCCCGGGGGTCCGCGTAGCGGCAGCGCGGACTTCGGCCCGGCCAAGAGGATCGCGGTTTGCCCAGCTTGCGCCGACTATGACGACCGCGGAGACGGGCTAAACCTTGCCGGTCCGGCGCGCCGATATATGGCGGACGGACCGTCGTCAT